>JALOQY010000043.1 GCA_025459285.1 Planctomycetota bacterium
AATTATACCCCCCCCCCCCCCCGCATAAGTCAAGCGAAATCCAGAAAAAAAATGGAGAGGCGCGATGGGTCGTCGACCGGCGCGCCCCTCGCGCGCGAAGGGGGCCGCTCCACCCGCGCGGCGACCCGGGACTCGAGGGGGCACTGCTCACCCCTCGCCAGTCGGTGTGCGCAGGCGTCGTCCTGCGACTGGGGGGAGCGGGCGCGAGGCTGGTGCGTGGGATCTCCTCGGCGCTGGCCGCTGGAAAGCGATCCGGTCGGGCCTCGACCGGGCGGGGCGGAGCGAGGTGCGACGGACCTGGTGGGTGGCCATCGGCGCGATCGTCCCCGTCACCGGCGCTTTCGATTCCCTCCGGGCCGGCGGGGGGCGCGTCGTAGGATTCCCGGCCGCGCGTTCCGCGCTCCACGTTCCATCCCCGGGAGGGGCTCCCCATGCAACCGAAGACCATCCTCGTAACCGGCGCCCTCGGCCAGATCGGCGCCGAACTCGTTCCGGAACTCCGCCTCCGCTACGGCGCGGCGAACGTCGTGGCCACCGACATCCGCCCGGACGTCCCGGCGGCCCTGCGGGAGGGCGGCCCCTTCCGCGCGCTCGACGTGACGGACTTGAAGGCGCTCGGCGCCCTCGTCCGCGAGTTCCGGATCGGCACGATCTACCACCTCGCCGCGCTGCTCTCGGCGGTGGGGGAGGCGAACCCGAAGAGGGCCTGGGACCTGAACATGGGCGGCCTCGTGAACGTGCTGGAGCTGGCCCGGGAGACGGGGGCGGCGGTCTTCCACCCCTCGTCGATCGGGGCCTTCGGGCCGGACACTCCGAAGAAGAGGACCCCGCAGGTCACGATCCAGCGGCCGACCTCCATGTACGGCGTGACGAAGGTCGCCGGGGAGCTGCTCTGCGACTACTACGCGAGGAAGTTCGGGGTCGACGCCCGCGGGGTGCGGTTCCCCGGCATCATCAGCAACGTGGCTCCCCCCGGCGGCGGGACGACCGACTACGCGGTGGAGATCTACTACGAGGCGGTCCGGCGGAAGGCCTACACCTGTCCGCTCCGGGCGGGCACCTTCCTCGACATGATGTACATGCCGGACGCTCTCCACGCGGCGATCGGCCTGATGGAGGCCGACCCCGGCCGGCTCCGCCATCGGAACGCCTACAACGTCTCGGCCATGTCCTTCGACCCGGAGATGATCGCCGCGGAGATCCGCCGGCACGTCGCGGGGTTCACGATGGACTACCGGGTGGAGCCGGTGAAGCAGGCCATCGCCGACTCCTGGCCGGACGCCATGGACGATTCCGCCGCCCGGGAGGACTGGGACTGGAAGCCCGGCTACGACCTCGCCCGGATGACCGCGGACATGCTCCGGGTGCTCGGAGTACGGTGATCGGACGCCGGACCGGGGGAGGGAGCCCGTCGGATCGAAACCCCGGGACCGGACGGGTGTTCAGTTGTTCAAGGATACGGTGTATCCTCTCCGGGGCTGGTCCGTGCTTCCCGGGGAGGGAATGCGCCGGTTCCGTGAACGCCATGAGAAACCTGTTCATCCTCGTCCTGTGCCTCGTGCTCCCGGCGGCCGGACTGCCGTCGGCGGCGGCGCAGGAGCCCGGCAAGGACGCCGGCCGCAAGCCGCTGCTCGACCAGTTGCTGAAGGGCCGGGTCCTCCGGCTGGACGGCGACGCGCTGGAGATCAAGTACGACTTCTCCGACCCGGCGCAGCTCGCGGACTGGATCGACTACCGGCCGTTCCGGGTGATGGGGGAGTGGGAGTTCCGGATCGAGGGAGACGCCCTGAAGCTCAAAGGAGCCGGTGCCCTGCACCACCGGGCCACCTTCCTCAAGGAAGTGGAGATCGAGTACGACCTGATCCCGTGGTCGGACCGCGACCTGGGGACGGTGATCTCCGAGGACGCGGAGGGGGAGCAGTTCGTGCTCTACTCCGTGAACGACATCTACTTCCAGAAGTTCGACGGTGTCCGCGTCCCCCAGCACATGATCACGCGTTTCGGGGTGCCCGATTCCTCGATCAAGGCCGACGAGCACGCTTTCCGCTATGTGGCCCGGGGGGCGGATCCGAAGATCCGGACGCACCAGAAGATCCGCATCCGTGCGGGGAAGAAGGGGCAGGAGGACTACTTCTTCATCGGCGACCGGGAGTACAAGGGCGTCGAGCCCGGGCGACCGATCACCCAGCTCCACGTGGGCGTGTACACCGTGAAATCGAGCGCCCTGTTCGACGACGTGATCGTGCGGGGGAAGCTCTCGCCGATCTGGGTGGAGCGGGAGAAGGTGGAATTGGCCCTGTCGGCGCCGCCGGTCCCGGAGGCGGTCGGTCCGTCGAAGGCGGACCAGGCGGCCCAGGAGAAGATCACGCGGTTCGAGGCCGGCACGATGGCCGGCGAGGAACTGCTGCCCGTGCTCTCGGACCCCGAGGTGAGTGTGGTCCTGCGCCAGACGGCGGCATCCACGCTCGCGGCCTCCGGCCAGAAGAGCGTGGTCCCGAAGGCGGTGTCGCTCCTCTATTCGGAGGATCTGACGACCCGCCAGCTCGGCGACCAGGTGATCCGGGCGTTGAGCGGGAAGAACTTCGGGTATGATCCCCGATCGGACGCTGACAAACGCAGCAAGGCGATACAGAAGCTCCTGCAGCATATCCAGAAGAACCCCGCCCTGTTCGGCGCCTCGAAGTAGGCCCGGCGGCGGGAGGGGAGGGACGGAAGTGAGCGCGAAACAGAAGAGAGTCCTGCAGATCCTGACGCTGGCCCTGGTGGTCATCTTCCTGGTCGGCGTGTGGATCTCGGAAGCCGACGCCTGGGGCGGTGGCGGAAAGGGCGGCGGTGGCGGGAAGGGCGGCGGCGGTGGCAAGGGTGGCTACGGCGGCAAGGGTGGCTACGGCGGCAAGGGCGGCTACGGCGGGAAGGGTGGCTTCGGAAAGGGCTTCGGCAAGGGCGGACGGGCCGATGGCCTGACCGACCGCAGCGACGTGGCCAAGGACCTCGAGGAGCGGCGCAACCAGGAGGAGAAGGAAGCGCGCATCAGCGAGGCCCGGCAGCTCGGAGCCGAGACCGCCTTCGACGAGATGCAGCAGGCCGTCCTGGAGAAGGAGCGCGAGAAGGCCGCCGCCGAGAGGCGGGCGGACTGGCGCAAGCTCGCGAACCCCGGCTAACCGGCGCCTGCCAGGAGATCCGCCCATGCGCGCCGCCACGACCGCGCTGATTCTGCTCGCTTTCCTCTCGACCGGGACCGCGCTCGCCGGGCCGGGAGACAAGTTCCTCGATCTCGCGGATGTCCACATGAGACATCGTGACTTCGCGAGCGCGCTCTCCTACTACGACCGGGCGATCGCCGCCGAGCCCGGGAACATCCTCGCCCGCCTCGGCCGGATCGAGGCCGTCCGGCGAAGCGGGAAGGACCCGCTGCCGGAATCCGAGCAGGCGTGGTCCGAGGACCCCGCGGATCCCGCCCGGACCGTGGCCTACGCCAGCCTGCTGCCGCCGGAGAAGGCGCTGGAAGTCCTGTCCAAGGTGACGGCGTCCGATTTCTACGCGAGCCTCGTGAAGGTGCGTGCCCTCCGCGCTCTCGGCCGGGGGGAGACCTCCGCCGAGGCCGCCATCGCCGAGGGCAAGTGCCCGCCCAAGGACCCCCGCGCCCTGGCCCTCCTCGCGGGGTACTACGAGGAGGCGGAGCGGTACGACAAGGCGGTCGACCTTTACGGCCGCGCCCTGGAGGCGGACCCCCGCCGGATCGAGGCGCTGGTGGGACAGGCCAACGCCCTGCGGTTCCTCGGCCGGTTCGAGGAGGCGGTGAAGGTCCTCGAGTCCGCCGCGAAGCTGGACAAGGAGGATCCCGAGATCCCCTACCGGCTCGGTCTCGTCCATATCTCCGCCGGCAGCGGAGAGCCGGCGGTGAAGGCTCTCCTCGACGCGCTCGGACTCGCGAAGGACCAGGTGGACGTCATCCTCGCGCTCGGGGACGCCCAACTGCTCCTCGGCCGGACCACCGAGGCGGAGAGCCTGTTCGCGAAGGCGGTGGAACTCGCCCCGCGGCGGGTGGACGCCCGCCGCCGCTACGGCTACGCGCTCGACCTCGTGGAGAAGAACGACGAGGCCCTCGAGCAGTACCAGCAGTTGATGAAGATCGATCCGATGAACGCTCCCGGCCGGGTCGCCATCGGCTGGATCTTCGCCAAGAAGGGCAAGTTCGACGAGGCGCTGAAGGAGTTCCGGCAGGCCGCGGACCTGAACCCGAAGGACCCGGTCGCGCCCTTCTTCGTCGGCTACACGTTCGACCTCATGGGCAAGTGGGGCGAGGCCGTGGAAGCCTACGAGAAGGTGACGAAGAAGTTCCCCACCTACGCCCGGGCCTGGAACAACCTCGGTCTCGACCACGACCTCCTCGGGAAGGGATCGGCGGCGCTCACCTGCGTGAAGAAGGCGGTGGACCTCGACCCGGACAACTCCGAGTACCTCGTGAACCTCGGGAACGTCTATTACAACGCGAAAAAGTTCAAGGAGGCGGTGGACGTCTTCTCGAAGCTCGTGGATCAGGATCCCGCGGCCGTGTTCGGCTGGACCGGCCTCGGCCGGTCCCTCAACCAGATCCGCCGGTTCAAGGAGGCCGCCGACGCCTACGAGAAGGCCATCGCCCTCGTGCCGGACCAGTCGGACCTGCACCTGCTCGTCGCGATCATCTACCACGAAAGCCTGAAGGACTACAAGCAGGCCCTCGCCCACTACGAGGAGTACATCCGCCTCGGTGGCGACGACCCGGTCGTGCAGGGCTGGATGGAGGAAGCCCGGGCGAAGCTGGGCAAGTAGACGGGGCCCGCCTACCGTCACTCCACGCGGAGGAAGCTGCCGCCGTGCTCCGTGGCCAGGCGGGCGAGGAACCTCGCCGCCTCCTCCTCGTCGTACGCGCGCTCGTCCGAGATGCTGCGTCCCCGCCCGAGGCCGGGCCCCATGCGGCCCCCGAAGCGCCCGACCTCACCCCGCAGCAGGGCGATGCAGTGGATCCGGATCTTCCGCATCCGATTGAGGGATCGCACGCGGGCGAGGATCTCCTCCTGCTCCGTGTACGTGCCGAGGGATGGACTGCCGTCGCCGAGGAAGTAGATGGTGTCGATCTCCCGGTTCTGCGTGAAGGCCTGCTCCAGCGTGTCGTAGACGTTCGTCCCGCCACCCGCTTCCAGCTTGTCCGCGAAGTCCTTCGCCGCCGCGAGGTTCGCGGGGCTCGCCTCGACTTCGCCATCCCGCCACCAGCGCGGGGTGCCGGAGAACGCCACGATGTTCATGAGCGTCTTCGGGTTGAGCTGGGCGAGGACCTTCTTCAGCTCCTCGCGGGCGGTCGCGATCCGCTCGGGCTCCCCGGCCTTCATGCTGCCGGAGACGTCCACCACGAACAGCACCCGGTCGGAGAAGACGCGCATGCCGTAGTACGTCGCCACGGAGGACGCCGGATCCGCTTCGGGGGGTGGGGCGCCCGCCTTCCGATCGGCGAGCCACTTCTCCCAGGCCCCGGGATCGAGTCCGAGTTTCTCGCCGGTGATCTCCTCCAGCGCGACGCGCGCGGCATCCATCACCCGGAGGCCAGCGGCAGCACCTTCTCCACGGCGGAGGGGCTGCCGGTCTCGGCGAGGGCCCGGACGGCGGCCTCCCGCAGGTGCCGCTCGGGGGCCTCGAGGAACGGCAGGAGTTCATCGAATGCCGCCGCACCGCCGATCCGGCCGAGCGCGAGGACCGCCTCGTAGCGGATCCGGAGGTCCTTCGTGCTTCCGGCGGCCATCTCCCGCACCGCCGGGAGCGCCTCGGCGCAGCGCAGGAGCCCGAGCGACTCGACGACCGCCGCCCGAAGGACGAGGTCCCTCTTGTCCGGGAGGAGGTTCCGCAGGAGCCACGGGCCGATCGCTTCGTCCTTCGTCTCCGCGAAGAGCAGCGGCAGCGCCATCCGGTAGAGCTCGTCCTTCTCCCTCATGATCACCGTCACGACGGACTTGTAGACCCCGAAGCTCCCCCGTCGGCCGAGCCCGATCAGGGCGGGGATGCGGCACACGGGTTCGCGGTCCTCGGTGAAGACCTCGTGGAGCAGAGCCACCACCCCGGGGTGGTCGATCTCTCCGAGGGCCACCACGATGTCCCGGCGCTTCTTGATCTCCTCCCACTGCGCGCTCTTCTTCACCTGCTTCAGGGACGCGGACAACTCGCGGAACTTCGCCTCCGTCTCGTCCGGGGCGCCGGACGCCGGAAGACCGCAGAGGACGACCCAGCACAGGACGAGCGCTCGCTTCATGGATCCGATCGTACCATACGCGAGGGTATGGGTTGCCGCCGGCCACCGGCGGGCGTACCATCTCCCGGGATTCTCCCGGAGGTGGCCCGTGCAGGACTACAAGCGGAAGTTCGTGGATTTCCTCGTCGAGTGCGGGGCGTTCCGTCTGGGCGCGTTCACCCTGAAGAGCGGCCGCCTGTCGCCCACCTTCGTGAACACGGGCCTCGTGCGGGACGGCCGCGGGATCCTCCGGCTGGGCGAAGCCTACGCCGCGAGCATCCTGGAGGCGGTGGGCCCCGACGGCTTCGACAGCGTCTTCGGCCCGGCCTACAAGGGTATCCCCATCGCCGTGGCCTCCTCCATGGCGCTGGCGGTGAAGGGCGTGGTGAAGGGCTACCTGTTCGACCGCAAAGAGCGGAAGGACCACGGGGAAGAGGCCGCGGCGAAGGCTGATGCCGCTGCCGTGCTGGTCGGCCACCGGCCGGAACCGGGCGAGCGGATCGTCCTCGTGGACGACGTGATGACCACCGGGGCCACCAAGTACGACGCTCTCCGGTTGCTCCGTTCGATCGTCCCGGACGTCCGTTTCCCCGCGCTCGTGGTCTCCGTGGACCGCGAGGAGGTGGGCGACGACGGCACCTCCGCCGCCGAGCGCTTCACGGAGGAGAGCGGCGTGCCGGTGGTGGCCACGGTCCGCATGACCGAGGCGCTCGACCATCTCCACGAGACGGGGCGCCTGCCCGCGGAGGATCGCGCCCGCTGCCTCGACTACCTCGAGCGCTACGGCACCGCCGCCGCGAAGGTCTGGGCCGCCGCCCATCGGTAGCCGCTCCGTCCGGCCGGTGGCAACATGCCGCCACGGCGGCGGTCTTCGAGGAGGAGCGGCGCCGCGGGGCGAAATGGGGCAGCCGGCGGGGTGTTGCGGTAACTCCCTTGCGGGCCCTACGCCTTCAGCGCGGCGTGGATCCGGCGTGAGGCGGCGAGAACATCCTGGCGGGCGTCATCCTGGGCCTTCGCGAGTGCGCCGAGGCCGCGGAGACCGGGACCGGACATCCGGAGTTCGAGGAAGATCCCCTGGAGTCCCTGGAGCAGGGCGGGCAGGCTCTCGAATTTCCGGTCAGGCGCGCTCGTGCCGGCGAAGCGGACGCGGAAACCCTGCCCTTCGCGGTGGAGCTCGGCCTTCATCTTCGGCGTCTCGTGGAAGACGCACAGTGGTGGGACCGTAGCTTCGGCTTTCTTCGTGCTTTTTCTCGCCATACGTCACCCCTGACTGCCGGGAGGGGGAAAGGTGGGTGGTGCGGTGGGCGGAAGATACCACGCGCGCCGGTCGGGCCCACGAATTGCCGGGGATCGGGAATCGGGCGTACCTGGCAGCCCGTCGGCAAAAGCACTCCTGCGCGCAAAGGCCCCTCGCCGACGGGCGGCCAGGAGCGACGACGCTGGGCGGGATGCGGCGGCCGGCCGAATGTGGCGGTTATCCCTTTGCGGGCCCTAAGATGGCGCGGGATCGACGCAGCGCCGCACGCGCGGAGGACGACATGGCCGAACTGCATTCCGGGATCGGAGCGAGGGTCGCTCCGAACGAAACCGACAAGGGACTCGCCGCGAAGACGCGCGCGGCGATCGCGCGCACGTTCGCGAACCTCGCGGCCCGGGAGACCGGCGATCTCGGGGGGATCATCGCCGGAACCCCGGTCCCCGGCGGACCGCCCATCGACGACCTCCAGGTTCTCCGCGGCGTCGCGACCTCCGATCCCGAACTCGCCGCCGCCGTGGCCCTGAACGAGGCCCAGTGGCGGAACTACCTCGTCATGATCCCCTCCATGAACGCGGCGCGAAGGGAGGTGCGCGCGCTCCTCTCCTCGCGGCTCACCGACGTCTACGCCGAGGGCTACGAGCTGACCGGCCGCTACTACACCGGCACCGGTCCCTCGTCGGTGGTGGAGGACCTGGCGTGCGAGCGGGCCTGCCGCGTCTTCCACGCGAAGCACGCCACGGTGCAGGCGCTCTCCGGGGCGCCGGCCAACTCCGCGATCTACATGGCGCTCCTCGCCCCGGGTCTTCCGGAATTCCGCACCGGCCCCGACGGCGAGAGGACGCCGGTCCCGAACCACGCCGCGAATCCCGCCGACCGCGTCCTCGCACTCTCGCTCTCCGAGGGCGGCCACCTGACCCACGGGCTCTTCCTGAACTTCTCCGCGAAGTTCTTCGATTTCCGGCATTACGGCGTGGACGCGAACGGCTTCGTCGACTACGACCGGATCGAGACGCTCGCGAAGGAGATCCGGCCGCGGATGATCCTCCTCGGGGCGTCGGCCTACCCCCGCGACTACGACTACGCGCGCGTGCGCCGGATCTGCGACTCCCTCGAGCCGCGCGCCCTCCTCATGGTGGACATGGCGCACTATGCCGGCCTGGTGGCGGCGGGACTCCTCCGCAACCCGCTCGACGAGGGCGCGGACGTGGTCGCGTTCACGACCCACAAGACCCTCGGGGGCCCGCGCGGGGCCATCGTGCTCACGAACGACGCGGCGATCCACGACAAGGTCCGCGCGGCGATCTTCCCCGGCCTCCAGGGCGGTGCGCACTTCAACAACATCGCCGGCATCGCGTGGATCCTCGGCTTCGCGGAGACCGCGGAATTCCGGACGCTCGCGACCCGGATCCGGGACGACGCCCGGGCCCTCGCCGCAGCGCTCGTCAAGCGGGGCGTCCGGCTGTGCACCGGCGGGACCGACAACCACCTGATCCTCGTGGACCTCCGGGGGCAGGGGTTCACGTACGAGGGCAAGGAACTCACCGGACGCACGGCCTCCGAGTGTCTCGAACGGTCGGGCCTCATCATCAACCGGAACGGCGTGCCGAAGGACACCCGCAAGCCGTGGATCACGAGCGGGATCCGGATGGGCACCAACGTCCTCGCCGCCCGCGGGATGGAGCCGCCGGTGATGGACGAGGTGGCGGAACTCGTCTGCCGCGTCCTCCGGGGCGCCGGCGACCCGATGGTGGAGGACGAAGTCCTCGCCCGGGTCTACGCCCTCACGGCGCAGTACCCGATCTAGCCCGTCGGCGCAAACACTCATGCGCCCGGAGGCCCCTCGGCGACGGGCTGCCGGCAGTCGCTGAAAAGACACCGGGCCGGCTGCCGAGGGCGGCCGGCCCGGTCGATGCTCCGGGGGAACGGTGGACTACTTCTCGGCGAGGAGGCGCGAGATCACCTTCTCCAGGAGGTCGAAGGTGGCCACCTCGACTCCCGAGGTGAAGTAGCGGTAATTGCCCTTGCGGTCCACGAGGAAGAAGTTCGGGAACTTGTAGACGCCCCACTCCTTCTTCACGCTCTCGTCGTTGATCAGGGCGAGGTGCCAGGGGGTCTCGGGCTTCTGGTTCGAGGCCCAGATCCGGAGTTGATCGATCTCCTGCTCCACCGACAGATCCCGGTCCGTCCCCGCGGCCAGGTCGGAGATGTCGAGGCGGATCGGCTCCGACACCCCGACGATCTCGAAGCCCTGGTCCTTGTACTTCTCGTACAGCGGGCGAAGGCCCTTCTCGAGGCCGTCGGACAACCGCTGGCGGGAGGGGGTGGGGTTCCAGGTGTACATCAGCCACACCTTCTCCTTCAGATCCTCGGGGTCGAAGGTGTCATGCCAGCCGGCCACGCGGAGGGCGGGGGCGGTGCGGCCGATCCGTTCGGCGCGGGCCGCCTGCAGCGCGTAGCGCTCGCCCTGCATCCCGCCCTTGGCCATCTGCTCGAGGTCCCGGGCCTTCGATCGGGCCTGCTCGAACTTGCCGAGGATCTGGAGGGCCCCCACGAGATCCTGGCCCGCCGTGTCGTGGCCGGCGGCGACGGCGCTCTCGAACTGGGGGACGGCGTCCTCGAACTTGCCTTCGTTCTGCAGGGCCGTGCCGACCTTGCTGCAGATCGTCTTCAGTTCCTTCGCCTGGGTGGGGAACTTCATCTTGTGGTCATCGACGCACTTGAGGGCCCGGGCGGTGTCGCCGGCCTTGAGGAAGCTGTCCGCGGCCCAGATGTAGCCGTCGTCGGCGTTCGGGTCGTCGGAGGGGGCGATCGTGGCGAACTGGAGGAAATCCTCGGCGGCCTTCGCGAAATCGTCGGCCTGCTGCCAGAGCATGGCCCGGAAGTAGATGGCGTCCGGGGGCAGGGTCCGGGCCGCGAAGTCCGAAGCCTTCGACCGGGCCTCTGACTTCCGCTGGGTGTCGTCCGCGATCGCGCGGATCGTCAGGAGCTCCCGCTTGACCTCCAGGGCCTCGGGGGTGGCCACCGGGGCCTTCTTCGGTGGCGGCTTCGCGGAGTCCGGCTGGCCGCCGTCCGCCGACTGGCCGGACGGGGCCGTCTGGTAATCGTCGCCGCCGCACGAGAGGAGCAGGGCGAAAGGCAGGATCGCGAGGGCAAGGAGGGCGAGTCGCATGGTGAGCCTCCCGGTAACGTGGGGTCTGTCAAGTCTGCGGTGACCCCTATCCTACGGGCGGTTTCCCCTGCCCGGCAAGGAGGAAGGCAGCGGAGCGCCGTCTCCGCCCCGCTTTCCCCGGTGGCGCTGGACGAGGTAGTGCAGGTGGGGGACGAGGACCCGGTTCGGATCCCCGGAGCCGTCGTAGAAAAGCGAGACCACCGGGGCGCCCAGTTCCTTCTCGAGCTTCGGGAAGATCGCCGCGGTGACCGTGCCGGGCATGCAGAAGGTCGGGGAGGCGTTCACCACCATCTCGCAGGCCTCGTCCCGCAGGAAGAGCACCGCGCGGCCGATGGTGAGGATGGCCTCGCCCTGGAACTCGAGCGGCACGTATGGCAGTCCGGCCTCGATGATCCGTTCCACGGGCGGCTCCGCCCGCCCGCCGAGGAAAGGCCTCGCGATCCGGTAGTAGATCTCCTCCCGGGCCGAGAAGAAGCGTTCGCGCAGGGGGGCTTTCAGCCGGTCGGAGATCGAGGGCCGCTCGGCGCCGATGCCCTCCCGCCGGAGGTAGTCCGTGTACATCACCCACTCGGCGAGCGAGGAGAGGTGCGCCTGGCCCCCGAGGCGCTCCAGCTCCCGGACCAGCGCACCGTTGATGAACGGGTCGCTGCGGACGTAGATCTCGCCGACGACGCCGATGCGCGGCCGGTCCGGGAGACTGCCACGTCGCGCGGCGATCCTCGGCAGGACGCGGCGGAGCACGGCCGGCAGGTCGCGCCCGCCCCGCTCCAGTTCGCGCTCGAGTTCCGAGACGGCCCGGTCCACCTCGTGGTCCACGGCCCCCGGTTCGGCCTCGAAGGGACGGGTGGCCATCTCCACCTTGTGGAGGATGTCGGCGAGGAGGATGCAGTCCCAGATCTGGCGGCGCAGGTCCGCGGGAAGCCCCTGGTAGGCGTTCACCGCGGAGGGGGAGAGGATGAGCACCTCGCCCTGGCCCTGGCGCTCGAGGATCAGCCGGTCGAGGGTCGCGTACTGGCCGAACCGGCAGGGGCCGCACGCCGTGGGCATGAAGAAGGCCGCCCGCTCCGCCGGGATGCCCTCCCGGGACAGCGCGGAGAGGAACGCCCCGGCGGTGGTGGGGCAGGGGACGCACTCGCCGCCCAGCGTGTTCTTGAGGCCGAGGGCGAGCGTCTCCGCGTTCTCGACGAGGACCTCGGATTCGAAGCCGAACCCGCGGAAGTTCGCGGCGAAGAGCCTTGCTCCGATCGGGTCCATGGGCGGGATGAAGACCTTCCGATCCCGGGTCAGCGCGGCCGGGGAGCGGCGGATCGGCGTCGCGGGGGCGCGCGGCGTCCACGCGCGGAAGGACTCCAGGGCCGCCTCGACGCGGGTGAGGTAGCCCGCGTCCGCGCCGTGGCCGTCGAGCTGCAGCACCAGGAACGGCTTGGCCGACCGGCCCATGATCTCCTTCACGTAGGAGATGAGGTAGCTGTCGGGACCGCAGGAGAACGAGGTGAAGATGATGGCGAAGAGGTCCGGCCGCCCCGTCACGTACTCGGCCGCCGCGAGCATCCTCTGGCCGTAGGCCCAGTACATGTTCCGCCAGTCCTCGGAGAGATCCTCCGGGCCCACCGGCAGGGCGTCGAGCGGGAACACGGTCAGGCCCTTCTCGGCGATCTTCTTCGGGAGTTCGAGGTTGAGCCCGGGGTCGAGGGCGTTGTAGGGCCGGCCGATGAGGACGACCCCGAGCCGCTTCTCCACCTCGAGGCGCGCGAGTTCCTCCGTGCCTCGTCGGCGGAGATCCTCGCGGAATTTCGCATCCGCTCCCAGGGCCGCCGCCGTCGCCTCCCGGACCTCGCGCCGGCTGGCGCCGAGGCGGGAGCCCACGGACTCGAAGAGGCTGTCGGCCAGCCACTTCTCGCCCCGGTTCAGCATGATGAGCGGCGTGAGAAGCCGTTCCTCGTCGAGGCCGAGCCCCGGAAGGCTGCGGATCACGGCGGCATGGCTCTGGACGTAGGGACAGAAGTGCGAATCGGTCACGTTGTCCGGCCGGCGCTCCCGGATCATCTGTGGCACGAGGACGAAGTCGGGCTTCTTGCGGGCGAGGTTCGCGAGGTGGCCGTGGGCCATCACGATGGGGGCGCAGAACTCGGCGGTGACGTGCTTCTGCCCCTCGTCGAGGATCTCCGGGCCGGAGGGATCGGAGAGGACGACCTCGCACCGGAGGGTCTCGAGGAAGGCGCGCCAGAACGGCAGGAACGAATGGGTCGTGAGCGAGCGGGGGAGACCCACACGGGCGCGGACCTCGCCGCCGTCCCGCGCCCGGCCGGCCGAGGCGAGGAGCCGCGCCCGCTCGGTGACGAGGGCGAGGCCCGGGACCTCTTCCCGCCGCCGGCGCAGCTCCGAGTACTCCCGCCCGCACTTCGCGCCCCACGCCACCACCTCGTCCTCGGTCCGGATCACGGTGAGCGTGCAGTCGTTCGTGCAGAGCGTGCAGGCCTCGGTTTCCGTCTGCACGGGCGCCGAGGCGAAGGAGAGGCCCTTGAAGGTGCTCTCGGAGACGCCTTCGCGCAGCACCGTGAGGCTCATCCCGAGCGCCCCGGTGACGTGACAGAAGGGGGAGACGAGGATGGGGCGCGCGAGTTCCTGCTCGAAGGCGGCGATGAGCGCGCGGTTGCGCGCGGTGGCGCCCTGGAAGTAGACCCGCTCGCCGATCCGGAGGCCGTTGACGACCTTGTTCAGGTAGTTGTCGCGCACCGAGTGGAGGACCGCCGCAGCGACCTCCGCGCGGCTCCAGCCGCCGGCGAGGAGGAGGTCGAGGTCGCGCTCCATGAACACGGTGCAGCGGTCGGAGGTCATGGGCGCCCGCACGCCCATCACGAAGTCGGCGTAGTCGTGGATGGAGATCCCGAGCTTCCGCGCCTGCTCCTCGATGAACGAGCCCGTCCCCGCGGCGCAGACATAGTTCATCACCGAGTTGTAGACCACCCCCTTCGTGAGCTGCGTGAACTTGGCGTCCTGCCCGCCGATCTCGAGGATCGTGTCCACGTCCGGATCGAGGAAGGTCGCGGCCCGGGCATGGGCGGTGATCTCGTCGCGCTCGAACTCCGCGCCGATGACGCGACGGATCAGCTTGCGGCCGGAGCCGGTGGTGCCGGCCCCGATCACCTCGAAGTGGATGCCCTGCTTCTCGGCGAGTTCGAGGATTGCCCCGAAGAGGAGCTGGACCGCGCGGATGGGATCGCCCGCCGTCTTGCGGTACAGGAGCGCCACCATCCCGAAGTCGGGGTCCACGAGCGTGCACTTCGTGGAAGTGGAGCCCACGTCGATGCCGAGGGCCACCGGGATCGTCTCGCCGCGCGTCGCCCGCCTCACGAGGGCGACCTCGGTGTCGAGGCCGTCCACGTAGGAGACGGCCGGGCGGAACTCCGGGTAGTCCGAAAGCTCGAGCCGGAGCGGCGGGCGGAGCAGGGCATCCTCGGTCCGCGAGCCCCGGGCGGAGATCCGGTCCGGCTCCAGGGTGAATGGCTCGCCGCTCCTTTGCGCGGCGAGAGCCGCCCCCACGGCGGCCACGAGCTCGGGCCGGGCCGGCACCGTCACCGGAAAGCCGAGGTGCTCGATGACCCCGCGCACCACCGCGCGGTTGCGCGCCACGCCGCCCACGACGGCGGTCGGCCCCTCGATCCGCTGCCCCTTGAGGAGCGCGTCCACCGTGGAGCGCGAAAGCCCCCGGCACAGCCCCGCGGCGATGTCCTCCGGCGGGAACCCGTCCTGCTGGAGGTGGATCATGTCCGTCTTGGCGAAGACGGAGCAGCGGGTGGCCACCCCCGGGCAGGAGTGGCAGCTTTCGGCGCGCTCCGAGAGCTCCTCGGGCCGGAAATTCAGCCGGTAGGCCTGCTGGTCGAGGAAGGCGCCGGTGCCCGAGGCGCAAGCGCTGTTGCTCGTGTGGCGGTGGTACTCGCCGGCCGCGTTCAGCCGGATCAGGTGGTAGGAGCCCGCCCCGATGTAGAGGATGTTCCGGACGCCGGGGCACAGGTGGCGGGCGCCCTCCACGATCGCCACGACCGGGTCGAAGGTCCGGGGCAGGCCGGCGATGCCCGCCGCGCCCGAGCCCGCGGCGCCGGCGGTCCTGACCGCGGCGGTGCGGAACCGGAGGAGTTCGCGCCGCAGCGTCCCGGGGATATCCCCCTCGTGCCGGGCGTAGGCGGACAGGACGAGCTGCCCCTCGGGATCCACGAGGGCGAGGGAGACGAACGCGGAACCGATGTCGAAGCCCAGGGATCCCACTCGCCGGCACCTTCCTTTCGGAACACATTCAAGCCGAGAACCCGTCGCCGTTCCAGATTCGGCCGGATCAGCGGATGCGCTCGGATCCGGGTTGCACGCGTGGGAGACGACCGGTATGATCGTTCGATAACGCCGCGTATCCGAAGAACACTTCCTGCCTCCCGTGAGTGGGCCATCCCGGTGCCAGGGCACCGGAGTCGTTGTTGCTGTCAGGACAAACCGTTCCGATCGGAAGGAGAGTTCGCATGTCGACGTTGAAGAATCTTCTGAAGAAGAAGATCGAGGAGTTCCGCCCCAGGATCACGCGGCTCCTCAAGGAGTACGGCAAGGTCAAGGTGGACGAGGTCACGATCGAGCAGGTGATCAACGGGGCCCGCGACGTCAAGTGCCTCGTGACCGACATCAGCTACCTCGACCCGATGGAGGGCATCCGGTTCCGCGGCAAGACGATCCCCGAGACGTTCGCCGCGCTGCCGAAGGTGCCGGGCTGCGACCAGCCCTTCGTCGAGGGCTTCTGGTGGATGATGCTCACCGGCGAAGTCCCGACGATGGAGCAGACCCTCGAGGTCGTCGAGGACTTCCGGAAGCGCCGCCAGGTTCCGCAGTACGTATTTGACGTGCTCCGGGCCCTGCCCCGCGACTGCCACCCGATGGCGATGTTCTCCGCGGCCATCGTCGCCATGCAGCGCGAGTCGCAGTTCGCGGCGAAGTACCGCGAGGGCATGAAGAAGACGGAGTACTGGGATCCGATGTACGAGGACGCCTGCAACCTCCTCGCGAAGCTGCCGGCGATCGGCGCCTACATCTACCGGATGAAGTTCAAGTGCGATACGCCGATCTGCTCCGACCCGAAGCTCGACTTCGGCGGCGACTTCGCCCACATGATGGGGATCGGAAAGCCCTACGACGACGTGGCGCGGATGTACTTCATCCTCCACTCGGACCACGAGTCGGGCAACGTCTCGGCGCACACGATCCACCTCGTGGCCTCCGCCCTCTCCGACGCGTTCTACGCGGTCTCCGCGGGCATGAATGGCCTCGCCGGTCCGCTCCACGGCCTCGCCAACGAGGAAGTGCTCCGCTGGACCCAGAACTTCATGGCGAAGCTCGGCGGCCAGGAGCCGACGGAAGAGGTCATCCGCAAGGCCCTGTGGGACACGCTGAACTCCGGTCAGGTCGTCCCGGGCTTCGGCCACGCGGTGCTGCGGAAGACCGACCCCCGGTACATGGCCCAGCGCGAGTTCTGCCTGAAGCACCTCCCGGACTACCCGCTGTTCAAGGTCATCTCGATGATCTTCAAGGTCGCCCCGCAGGTGCTCGCCGAGCAGGGCAAGGCCAAGAACCCGTGGCCCAACGTGGACGCGCAGTCCGGCGTGATCCAGTGGTACTACGGCGTCACGGAGTACTCGTTCTACACGGTGCTCTTCGGCATCGGCCGGGCCATCGGCACCCTCGCCAACCTGGTGTGGGATCGTGGCCTCGGCTACGCCCTCGAGCGGCCGAAGTCGGTCACCACGGCGATGCTGGAGGAGGCGGCCGGCATCAAGCAGTGATCGGGACGAAATCACGCGAAAACCCTTGCGGGGGGCGTCTCGGCGCCCCCCGCCGGATTCCGGATACGACCGGTCCGGGATCCGCCTCCGGTCGGAAGTCAGGCGTTCCCGGCCGAAGGTCTACCGGATCGCATCGAGGCGGACGAGCTGCCAGCCGGAGTCCCGCTTCGACAGGGTGGCGTTCCAGGATACCTCGCCGGCCTTCATCTCGTACTGGACCTGCATGGTCCGGGAGTCCGGTGTCGCCACGGCGGCGGCGAGGAGCGCATCCGCTCCGGCCGGGTCCTTGATCCCGAGCTTCCCGACCTTCTCCCGGACGCTGTCGAAGGCCACCGGCCCCAGGCCGGTCCGCTGCTCGGGGGTCATGTCCTTCCACTTCTTGAACTCGTCCGGCTTCTCGTAGCGGAGCATCATCTGGACGTCGAGCAGCGGGATGCCGGCCTCGGCCCGGTTCTCGAGACAGTGGCCGATGAGCGAGCGGAAAGCGGCCTGCGCCGCCTCGATCTCCGACTTCGGCATGCCGCCGCTCGACGCGAGCACCACGATCGCCGCCACGACCGCGAGCCCGCCGATGACGAAGCCGAGGATCAGGCTCTTCGGCATCTTCTTGTGCCTCCTCGTGCGCTCGCCCGCCCGGTGCTTCGCGCCGGGGGTCCTCTGTGGATGAGCGCCGCCCTTCGTCTCCGGCCCTCCGGCCGCGGGCTTTTCCGGTCCCGCGGCGTCCTTCGTTTCCGGCGTCGGCTGCTTCCCGGGCTCCCTGTCCTGTTCCTGCATAGAGTCCTCCCGCATCGATGTCCGGTGTCAGGCCCCTGGCCGTCGTCGGTCCAGTGGTTGGATTCTAGGCGGAAACGGTCCGGCTCGCAAGACGGCAGGTGGCTACTTCCAGAACTTGCGGAAGTGCTCCTGGAGCCAGGGGGCGCCGGCCTGGAAGATCAGGTAGCCGTCGTGGGGCTCGCGCTCGGTGATCTCGCGGGCATAGGAGGTGAGCATGATCCGCTCCACTTCCGCGAGGTCGGTCGTCTGGGCCAGCGTCCAGCCGAGCTTCACGTAGGCGACCTCCGGCAGCATGTTCTCCGCCGGCACGATGCCGAGGTCCATGAGGTCCCGGCCCGTGTCGTAGACGTACATCTGCGCGTAGCCCCAGAGGGTCTGCACGGTCATGAAGAGCGCGATGCCCTTGTCATGGGCCCGGCGGAGCGCCGGATAGAGAGGCTTGTTCACGTGCCCGAGGCCCGTGCCGGCGATGACGATCCCCTTGTAGCCGTTGTCGATCAGGGCCTCGATGATGTCCGGCTGCATGTTGGGGTAGTACTGCACGATCGCCACCTTCGGCTCGAACACCGCCTGGATCGTGACGTTCCGGTCCTTGCGCCGCCGCCGGTAGTCCTTGCGGATGGTGCGGATCGAATCCGGCGAAACCTGGCCGATGGGGACGTCGCCGATCGTGCGGAAGGTCGACCGGTAGGAGGAGTGCATCTTCCGGACCCGCGTGCCCTGGTGGAGCAGGCAGTACTGGTCGGAGGTCGGTCCGAACATGCAGACCATGACCTCGGCGATGTCGGATTCCGCCGCGACCTTCGTGGAGCAGATCAGGTTCATCGCGGCGTCGGAGGAGGGGCGGTCCGACGAGCGTTGTGAGCCGACCATCACGATCGGCACCGGGGTGTTCTGGACCATGAAGGAGAGCACGGCCGCCGTGTGGTGCATGGTGTCCGTGCCGTGACCGATGACGATCCCGTCGACGCCCTTCTCGATCTCCCGGCCGATGGCGCGGGCCGTTCCGATCCACTGCTCGGGCCCCATGTTCTCGGAGAAGACCCCGTAGAGCTTCTCCGTTTCGAGGTTCCCGATGTCGGCCAGTTCCGGGACGGAACCGTACAGCTCGCCGGGGCTGAAGGCCGGGATGACCGCGCCGGTGCGGTAGTCGAGCCGCGAGGCGATCGTCCCCCCGGTACCGAGGAGCTTCACCCGGGGCTTGGCGGGGTCGTAGGGGAACTCCCGCTCCGGGATCTTGTAGTGGGCTTCGCGGTAGCCGGTCTCGAGGATCTCCTTCACCGTGGAGACGGCGACGCCGATGTTGTAGCCCGTACGGAGCTTCAGCACGATGTGGCGGTCGTCGGCGGTCTCCGAGCGCGGCAGGATGATCCCGGTGAACTTCCCGCGCGTCGTGTCCATCTCGACGTCCGACCAGACGCGGACGGAGAACCGGGTGAGCACGTCGCGGGCCGCCCCGCGGTAACCCTTGAGCGCGTCCGGAGCGATCACTTCCTCACCTCCCCGGCGATCCCGGCGAGCATCCGCCGCACCTCGGCCCCGGCGATCCGGCCCCGGAGAGCCGGCATGACCCCGCCCAGTATGTGCCGCGCCCGGCGTTCGGGCTCGGGGGCGGGGGTGGATGCGGCGAGCTCCCCGCGCAGGAGCGGCTCCACTTCCGACCGTGGAGCCGGCGGCCCCACGATCCCGGCCACGGCCTCCTTCGCCGATCGGCCCGCGGCCATCGCGCGGAGCAGCGCGGGGAAGATCTCGCGGGCGAACCGTCCCCCGGCGAAGAGACCGAACAGCGCGTCGATCTCCGTATCCGGGATCCCGTCCACCGCGCACCCCTCGCGGCGCAGCGCCACGAAGAGCGAGATGAGCACACGGGCGCCGTCCTTCGGGGACGCGCCCTGCTCCTCCACCGCCCGCCGGAAGACCGTGTAACGGCGGGAGATCGCGAGGGGGACCGCTTCGTGGGCGGGCACCCCGAGGGCCCGGAGCCACTTCTCCCGGTCCCATACCGGTGGGAGCGTGGCGGCCCGGATCCGCTCGAGCCGTTCGTCGGGGATCGCGAGCGGCGGCAGGTCGGTGTCGGGGTACATGCGCTCCGGGCCCGGCAGCACGCGCTCGAAACGCGTCTCCCCGTTGGCCAGCGCCTGCCGGGTCTCGTTCGGCACTCCACGGAAAGCCTGCCGGCAGCGGGCCTCGATCTCCCCGGCGGCCATGGTCACGTCCGGGGCCGGCCCGAAGACCACCACCAGGGCGTCGTCCGGACCGGCGGCGGAATCCCTCCGCAACCGGCCCCAGAACTCCTCGTTCGCGTGGCCGTCACCCTCGAAGAGCATGTTCGGAAGCTGGTCGAGGCAGGCCACGACGCGGATGTGGCCCGAAAGCTCGTCGGCGAAAGTGCGGGTGGGGCCCACGGGCCACGGGAGGATCTCGCGGAACCCGGGCAGCACGAGGAGAGCGAAGTCGCCGTCGCCGGACCGCGCGTGCTCGATGGACGGGAGCGGAAGGGAGACGTCACCCGCTCCCAGCGGCCTCCGGGCCGTGCGGAAGGACTCCGCGGAGAGCCCCTTCTCCTTCAGCCGCTCGACGATGTCGAGGAGTGCGCGCTGGCGGAACGCCTCGTAGTGGACGAGGCCGGGGATCCGGGGGATCCTCGGCACGCCCTTGATCTCGACGCGGGTGCCGCCGGTCACGGAGACGTTGACGTCCTCGCGGCCCGCGCCGATCCCCGTGCGGACCTTTCCCGTGCCCCGCGCGAGACGGGCGATGATCCGGCAGACGTCGGCCACCTCCCCGGGGGTCTTCATGTCGGGGTCGGTCACCGTCTCGATGAGCGGCCTCGAGAGGCGGTCGGTCCGGTAGACCCGGAGGTGGCCCCGGTCCTCGACCTCCCGGCAGGCGTCCTCCTCGAGGGAGATCTGGGTGATCCCGATCGTCCGGTCGCCGTAGGGAATCCGGCCCGCGAGGCCCACGATCGCGGTGCGCTGGAAGCCGGTGGGGATGGAGCCGTCGAGGTACTGCTTCCGCGCGATGTGGAGTTCCCCGACGATGCTGGTGCCGAGGAGCAGGGCGATCTCGATCGCGATGTCCACGGCCTCCCCGTTCACCTTGAAGGGCGGGGTATCGTCCATCTCGTACGTGCAGGTGGTGTCCCCGGTGATCTGGTAGACGACTTCCTTGCGCGTCTTCTTCTCCATGAGCGCCGTGCCGTCGTACTCGCCCATCTCGGAGAGAGTGGGTCGCATGTGGCGCAGGATCTCCGCGTCGTAATCGGCACGGTACGGCCCGGCCGGGCAGCGGCAGAAGAGCTTGCGCGCCGTCAGGAGCTGCTGATGGACTTCGAGCCCGCTCTTGAGCCCCAGATCCCGGTACACCGAGGGATCGGTCTCCTCGGGCGCCGGGATCCGGCGCGGAGTGATGGGCATGGCGACCTCCGAAGGGAAACGCTGAGCGTATCACGACCCCACGGGTCCATCGAAAGGAAGCCGCAGCCCGTCGGGGCCAGGGACGATCTCTGCGGTGCGACCCATTTCTCCGATGGGCTAGTATTACTGTGTCAGAAACGAGGCGCGCATGGACCGGCTGCGCCGCAGGTCGGACAGACGGGCAGGGTCGCCGCGAGTTCGCGGGAGACGAGGATCCTCCGGGTAACGATGGAAGCCGGGTTATGTCTTTCCGGCCGCACAGGGGGCGCCCCGTGGGCGGAAGCCTTCCGGTAGCGGAGCGGGGCGGAAGAAGGCAATAGGCTGAGGGGGGGAGAGGCGACCTCGTTCCGCCGCGAGATAGCAGAGGGCGGCGATGCACAGCGCGCCGTGATGGTGGAAGCCGCGCCAGCTACGCCCCTCGTAATGGTCGAGGCCCAGTTCCTCCTTGAGTTCCTCGTAGTCCCGTTCGATGCGCCAGCGGAGCTTCGCCAGGTCCACGAGCTCCATGAGTTCGGCGTTCTCCGGGACGGTGGAGAACCAGTACTTCGTGGGCCCCTTCTCGTGACGCGGCCATTCCACGAGGAGCCACTCGATCTCCCGTGGCTCGTGACGAAGCTCGTCGCGGTGGGCCGGACGAACCCGGACCGCGGCGAAGCGGGAACGCATGGTGCCGCGGGTGCCGTCCCGCCAGGGGATCGTCTTCCATGCGTCCTTCGGCAAGGAGAGAGCGATGGCCTCGAGGGTCCTGGGCTGATGTTCCTTGTCTCTCCGGAGGACCTTCGGTGGCTGCCCTCTTCCGCCATACGGTTTCGGGGGAAGCGGACCGGTGCCGGGTGGCCAGGCGGTGGTCCCGGACTTCACCCCGACGACATAGGAGAGATGGAGGGCGGTCAGGCCTTCGCGGAACTCGGTGGCCTCTCCGTATCCCGCGTCTGCCACCACCGGCGCCGGCGGCAGCTTCTCCCAGAGGAGGGCCTGGATCTCCGAGAGGGCGATCTGCCACTTCGTGGCGAATGACACATCCGAAGGGATGCCCGCCGCGGCCCGCCGTTCGGCATCCTCGGCCCAGGTCTTCGGGAGATAGAGCCGGTAGCTCGCGGGCACGCTCATCGCCTGGTTCACCAACGACACCGTCACCACGACTTGGCAGTTCTCCTCCTTCCCGAGAAACCCGCAGTACTGCCGTGCCACTCCCACCGAGTGTGTGCCCTGCTTGGGCATCCCCGTGTCATCGACCACGAAGGCCCCCACGGGGCCGTGGCGCTCCAGTTGACGGAGCGCATAATCGCGCGCCACTGCGAGGATCTCCCGATCATCCCACGGCGCGTTCGACACGAAATGATGCATGGACTGGTGCGTCGACGAGACGTGGCGAGGGTCGATCCTCGCCGCCATGGGCTCCACGCTCTTCCGATCTCCCGGCAAGAGAAGCCCCAGGAGATAGGACCGGAGCGCGGGCAGACGATCGGCGTGCCCGATTTCCGAGCCCAACAGCTCGACGTACTCCTCGAAACGCGAACCGGCCGATGTGCGGGTGACCATGCCCGCCATCATCCCATTCCTGGCGCTCCCGTCAAGCTCGTTTCTGACACAGTAATACTAGCCCGCTTCTCTCACCGGATCTCGCAGTCCTGTGAGGCTACCGGGGCCTGGCCCCAGGCGCGGCAAAATGGTGATCCGGGGCCTGGCCCCAAGTCACCATTTCGGAGCGATCGGAGCCAGACCCGGCTCTCGTCAGAACTCGAAGAGCGCGAAGGCCGTGTGGATCGCGAGCGTCAGCACCGTGGCGCGGATCACCGTCTTCGTGATCGCGCTCGCCACCTCTTCCGGCGACCTCTTCGGCCGCGCCCCTTCGTGGTACGCGATCGCCGCCGTGCCGAAGGCCGCGGCCAGCTCCTTTCCGAGCACGTAACCCCACCCCGTGGGCAGGATCGACTCTCCATCGAGAAAGCGGTCGAACATCCCGCTCCACGCGTGGAGGCTCAGCTCCGGAGCCATCACCGCGAAGACCGCGGCGCTCGCCGCCCGCGCGCCGAGAAAGCCGAGGACACCGAGGCATGGCGTCCCGAGGAGGAACGCCCACAGCGCCCCCGTCAGGAGGTAGCGCGACGGCTCGGCCCCGAGGGACCGCATGGCGTCGGTCTGCCGGCCGGCGACACGCGTGGCCACGTCGGCGGAGAGCGCCGCGCCGGCCCGCGCCGCGAGCAGGATCGTGAGGAGGAGCGGCACGAGGATGCGGAAGAGA
>JALOQY010000328.1 GCA_025459285.1 Planctomycetota bacterium
CTACGAGGACGAGGTCTCCGTGGACCACATGGCGGACCACGGCTCCGACAGCTACGAGAAGGACCAGACGATCGGCTTCATCGAGCGGGAGGGCGAAAGCCTCCGCGCCATCAACATCGCGCTGCAGAAGATCAAGGAAGGCACCTTCGGCGTCTGCGAGGGCTGCGGCGGCAAGATCCGGAAAGTGCGGCTGAACGCGATCCCCTACGCCCGGCTCTGCCTCAAGTGCCAGATCGCCGAGGAGAAGGCCTGACGCGCCTCCTCGCATTCCTGCCGGCCGCCGCCGTCGCCGCCGCCGACCTCCTGACCAAGGCGGTCGCGTTCGATCGCCTCGGGGACCGCGAGACCCTCTGGCTCTTCCCGGAGTGGCTCGGCTTCACGCGAGCCCTGAACCCCGGCGTCACGGGCGGCATGCTCAGCTGGGCGCCTCCGCTCGCCCTCACCCTCGTGACGGCCGTCGCCGCGGCGGGGGTGGCCGGCTACATGATCCTCTCTCGTGCCACGGGGCGCGCCGGACTCCTCGGCCTTTCGCTCATCCTGGGCGGCGCCGCGGGCAACCTGTATGATCGGATCCGAATCGGTTCGGTGCGGGACTTCATCGACGTGCGGCCCGGCCTGCCGTGGCCGTCCTGGCTGAACCGGTGGCCGACGTTCAACGTGGCGGATGCGGCGATCGTCTCCGGCGTCCTGCTGCTCCTCCTCTGCTCCTTCCTCTCGTCCCGGAAGAAGCCGGAGGCGGCGGCGCCGGCGACCGCGGGGCGGTAGGCATGTCCGGGGTGAACCTCGAGGTCAGGCTCGGTCGGCTCGCGCTGCGAAACCCCGTCATGACGGCATCGGGGACCTTCGGCGGCTCCGGCCGCGAGTTCGCTCCCTACGCCGATCTGTCCGCCCTCGGGGCGATCGTCGTGAAGACCATCACACCCCGGCCGCGCAAGGGCAACCCTCCGCCCCGCACGCACGAGACGGCGGCGGGGATGCTCAATTCCATCGGGCTCATGAACCCCGGTTTCGAGGGATGGGTCCGGGAGGTTCTCCCGGCCCTCGCGGGGTGCGGCACGACGGTCGTGATCAACATCGGCGGCGAGACCGTGGAGGAGTACTTCGACCTCGCCTCCCGCCTCGACGGACTCCCCGGCCTCTCCGCCGTGGAGGTGAACATCTCCTGCCCGAACATCGCCGCCGGAGGCGCGTGCCCGGCGCAGGACCCGGCGATGACCGAGCGGGTGATCGCGGGCGTCCTCTCGCGGACGAGGCTGCCGGTCATCGCCAAACTCTCGCCGAACGTGGCGGACGTCACCGTGATCGCCCGGGCCGCGGAGGCGGCGGGGGCCGACGCGGTGAGCCTCGTCAACACCTTCCTCGGGACCGCCCTCGACTGGCGCCGCCGTCGGCCCGTCTTCCGGAACATCGTGGCGGGGTTGTCCGGCCCGGCGATCAAGCCCATGGCCCTCTGGCTCGTCTACCGGACGGCGCGGGCGGTGCGGATCCCGGTGATCGGCATCGGGGGGATCATGACCGCCACGGACGCCATGGAATTCCTGCTCGCCGGAGCGACAGCGGTCCAGGTGGGGACGGCGAACTTCGTTTCCCCGACGGCGGCGGTGCGGATCGCGGCGGAACTGCCGGGCCTCCTCGCGGAGGCCGGCGCGGCGAGCGTCGAGGAGTATCGCGGGTCGCTCCGCATGGAGGGAGCATGAGGCTCGAGGAGCTCACCCCCGACCTCCTGCGGCGCGCCTTCTTCGTCTATCTCGACCAGGCGTGGCCCGGCCGGGAGAAGGAGAAGATGCCGAAGCTCGTGGACGGCGCCTCCGGCGCGGACCTGCTCGCGGGCTTCACGGACGAGTCCTCCCGTCGGGGGGGGAGCGGCTCGCGCCGGTACGCGCTCCGCCTCGGGAACATGCGGTACGCCCACATGAAGCTGGTCCTCGAGGAGCAGCTCGTGGCCGGGCTCTACATCTTCCTGGTGGACACCCACGACCCGGACATCCGCCCGGACTTCCCGGACTACGATGCGTGGCAGGCCCTGAAGGAGCACAACCGGAGGCTGAAGGAACGGATCGAGCTCGGCTGGCACTCCGCGGGGATCCACACCGCGCAGAGCCTCGAGGGACTCGTCCCCGCCGCCCCCGCCGCCGGGCCGTCGGACCGGGCTGGCCGCGGCGTCCGGGTCCTCCTCGTCGACGACCAGGAGTACCTTCTGCGGTCCGTGGCGAAGATCCTCCGGCAGGAGGACTTCGACGTGGTCCTCGCCCGCGACGGGCAGGAGGCGGTCTCCCTCGCGCTGCGCCTGAGGCCGCCCCTCGTGCTCATGGACTACGAAATGCCGCGCATGAACGGCGTGGAGGCGGCCCGGGCCATCCGGGCAGCCCTTCCGAGGAGCGAGACGCGGATCATCCTTGCCACGGCGGCCCTGATCGACCTCTCCGCGGTGCAGGAGGCCGACGGCTTTCTCCTGAAACCGTACTTCCGGGAATTCCTGATCTCGTTCCTGCTCGCGGTACTGAAGCCCGGGGCGGCGTGACACCCGACTGAAACGTGGAACCCCGCGGGGAAGCGGGGATACTGCGGGGCTTCCGCCCTGCGGAGCGAACCATGGTCACCGATTTCTTCGGCCGGCTGGTCCGGCGACTCTTCGGATCGCGCAATGAGCGCGTGATCCGCACCATGCTGCCCCTCGTGGACCGGATCAACGCGCTGGAGCCGGAGTTCGAGCCCCTCTCCGACGCCGCCCTCCGGGAGAAGACCGTCGAGTTCCGCCGCCGGCTCACCGGCGGCGAGAGCCTCGACGACCTGCTGCCCGAAGCCTTCGCCGCGGCGCGGGAGGCGGCGAAGCGGACCCTGGGCCAGCGGCCCTACGACGTGCAGCTCATCGGCGGAATCGTCCTCCACCGGGGGATGATCGCCGAGATGGTGACGGGCGAGGGCAAGACCCTCGTCGCCTCGATGCCCGCCTACCTGAACGCCCTCGAGGGGAAGGGCGTGCACATCGTCACGGTGAACGACTACCTGGCCCGCCGCGACCGGGCGTGGATGGGGCCGGTCTTCGAGTCCCTCGGTCTCACCGTGGGCGTCATCCAGTCGGAGATGGACCCCCGGAAGCGCCAGCCGGAGTACGCCGCGGACATCACCTACGGCACGAACAACGAGTTCGGCTTCGACTACCTCCGCGACAACATGAAGATCAGCGTCGCGTCGCAGGCCCAGAAGCGCCTGCACTACGCGATCGTGGACGAGGTCGACTCGATCCTCATCGACGAAGCGCGGACGCCGCTCATCATCTCGGGACCGGCCGAGGAGTCGACGGACAAGTACGGGAAAGCCGACGGGGTCGTGCGGCGGCTCGTCCGGAAGCCCACGCACCTGCCCGACGAGCTTCCCGAGGACGTGCCGGTGGAGTGGGACTTCGAGATCAAGGAGAAGGAGCACCAGGCGGTCCTGACCGAGCGCGGGATCGTGCGGGCGCAGAAACTCCTCGGAGTCGAGGACTTCTACACCGGTGCCGATGACTGGCCGCACCACATCGAGCAGGCCCTGAAGGCCCACCACCTCTACGAACTCGACAGCGAGTACGTGATCAAGGAAGGCGAGGTCATCATCGTCGACGAGTTCACCGGGCGCATGATGCCCGGCCGGCGATGGTCGGACGGCCTGCACCAGGCGGTCGAGGCGAAACACGGCCTCCGCGTCCGCGAGGAGAACCAGACGCTCGCCACGATCACCTTCCAGAACTTCTTCCGGCTCTACGACAAGATCTCGGGGATGACCGGTACGGCGCAGACCGAAGCGTCGGAGTTCTACAAGATCTACAAGCTCGAGGTCGTGGCGATCCCCACGAACCGCCCGCTCATCCGCTACACCGAGCCGGACCGCATCTTCCGCACGGAGCGCGAGAAGCTCATCGCCGTCTGCGCGGAGATCGAGGAGGTCCACCGGAAGGGCCGGCCGATGCTCGTCGGCACGACGTCCATCGAGAAGTCCGAGCGCCTCTCGAAGCTGCTCGCCCAGCGCGGCGTCCCCCACGAGGTGCTGAACGCGAAGCACCACGAGCGCGAGGCGGTGATCGTCGCCAAGGCCGGCCAGCGGGGCAACGTGACCATCGCCACGAACATGGCCGGCCGCGGCACCGACATCCTGCTCGGGGGGGGGGTGGCGGAGATCGGCGGGCTCCACATCGTCGGCACCGAGCGGCACGAGGCCCGGCGCATCGACAACCAGCTCCGCGGGCGGGCCGGCCGGCAGGGTGACCCGGGCTCTTCGGTCTTCTTCCTCTCCCTCGAGGACGACCTCATGCGGATCTTCGCCCGGGACTGGGTGAAGACCGTCCTCGAGAAGGTGGGGATGACCGAGGGGCAGGAGATCCGCTCCGCCCTCGTCTCGCGCATGATCGGGCGCGTGCAGCGCAAGATGGAGGAGCACAACTTCGAGATCCGCAAGAACCTCCTCGAGTACGACGAGGTGATGGACCGCCAGCGCAAGGTGGTCTACGGGAACCGGCAGCAGATCCTCGGCGGGATCCGGCTCCGGGAGCGGATCGACGAGTACCTCGAGGATGTCATCCACGACCTCGTGGACCGCTTCTTGGTCCACCCCGAGGACGGGACCGAGGCCTCGGCGGAGAAGCTCCTCGGGGCCTTCGAGCGGAAGTTCACCTTCGGTGTGGAGACGAGGGAGATCGAGAACCTCGACCCCTCCGAGGTGGAGGAGAAGCTCCTTGCCGCGGTCCGGGCGGGCTACGTGCGGCGCGAGGAGGAACTGACGCCGGAGGTCATGCGTCAGGTGGAGCAGGCCGTGCTGCTCGACGTCTTCGACAAGCGCTGGAAGGACCACCTCTACGCGATGGACTCCCTCCGCTCGGGCATCGGGCTCCGCGCCTACGCCCAGGAGGATCCGAAGAACGCCTATCGGATGGAAGGCTCCCGGATGTTCGGACAGATGATCGGGACCATCCAGGACGAGGTCTCCGACCGCATCTTCCGGGAGCGCCCCTACGAGGAGACGGTGGAACTGGCGCGCCGCTGGAGGGAGGCCCGCGCGGTCCACGAGGCCTACGACGCCACGCGCTCCCAGATGGAGGCGGGCATCGCGGGCTCCCAGGCCGGCGAGGCGATGAAGCCCATCCGGAGGGAGCGGCAGAAAGTGGGCCGGAACGACGACTGCCCCTGCGGGAGCGGGAAGAAAGTGAAGAAGTGCCACCCCGAGTACCTGGAGTAGGGCGTGCGGCT
>JALOQY010000329.1 GCA_025459285.1 Planctomycetota bacterium
CTGACCGCCGTCTTCGAGCAGCGCGTGGGACTCTATCGGTTCGTCGTCCCGGCCAACGGCCCGGTGACGATGACGATGAAGAACGCGCCTCCGAAGAAGGCCAAGCTCTTCGAGTAGCCGGTATCCTCGATTGACAACAGGCCCCCGGCGGGGCGGTTTCGAACCGTTCCGCCGGGGGTGCTTTTTTCCGGATCCCCTCGGGCATCGGGCACGCCTGGCAGCCTGTCGGGCCGGATCGGCGCGTGCGTCCGACTTCGCGATGGCGGGCCGCCGGCGGCGGGCAAGGCGCTCTTACCGGCCGGGCCCGGACCATTGGTATCCTGTTCCCGCGGAACCTGGGCCATGGGTCGGAGGACCGGATGATCGACACGCTGAAGGAGCTGTTCACGGGGGCGCGCGGACAGTTCCACCTGCTCGTGGCGGCCGCCGCCGGCGCGCCGATCCTCGCGCTCGTCTTCGCGCTGGTCCTTCGGATCCGCATCGGACGCCGCGATGCCGGCACCGCCGAGATGCGGAAGATCGCGAAGGCCATCCGCAAGGGCGCCATGGCTTTCCTTCGAACCGAATACCTGGCCCTCCTCCTCTTCGTGGCCGCGGCGGGCGGAGCCATCCTGTGGTTCGTGGACTGGCCCAGCGCGGCGAAGGCTCTGCCGCGCGGCCAGCCCTTCGAGTTCCTGCTCGCCCTCCGGAACGGCACGGCGCTGAGTTTCCTCCTCGGTGGGTTCTGCTCCGCCGTGGCCGGCCTGGTGGGGATGCGGACCGCCACCGCCGCCAACGTGCGCACCGCCGCCGCGGCCCGGACGGGACTCGGCGAGGCCTTCCGGATCGCCTTCTCCTCCGGTGCCGTCATGGGCATGACGGTGGTCGGGATCGGCCTGCTCGGCGTCGTGGTGGTGTTCCTGTGGCGCGATCACGAGACCGGCAACGCCGCCGAAGCGATCCGGGTCGTGCTCGGCTTCTCCTTCGGGGCCTCCTCCATCGCGCTGTTCGCGCGCGTGGGAGGCGGCATCTTCACGAAGGCCGCCGACGTTGGGGCGGACCTCGTGGGCAAGGTCGAGGCCGGCATCCCCGAGGACGACCCGCGCAACCCGGCGGTCATCGCCGACAACGTCGGGGACAACGTGGGCGACGTGGCGGGGATGGGGGCCGATCTCTTCGAATCGTACGTGGGGAGCGTGATCGCGGCCATCGCGCTGGGGGCCGGCCTGCTCGTCCGCGGCGACGCCCACCTCGCGAGCCTCGGCTACGGGAACGGCCTGTCTCTCGTTCTCCTGCCCATCGGCGTGGCCTCGCTCGGCATCCTCGCCTCCATCTTCGGCACCTTCTTCGTCAAGACGGAGGACGAGACGAAGCTCACCGCGGCCCTGTTCCGCGGCCTCATCCTCGCTTCTCTCCTCTTCGCGGCCCTCACCTTCGGACTCGTGTATGCGCTCGGGCTGTTCGACAACGCGGAGTTCCGGACGCTCAGCGGCTGCGGGTTCGTGAAGCCCGGCGGCATCCTCTGGGCGGTTTACTCGGGCCTGGTGCTCGGCGTCCTCATCGGCAAGATCACCGAGTACTACACCTCCGAACACAAACGGCACGCGCGGGAGATCGCCCGGCAGTCGGAGACGGGCGCTGCGACGAATGTCATCCACGGTCTCGCGGTGGGCATGCAGTCCACGGCCCTTCCCGTGCTCCTCATCGGCGCGGCGATCTACGGGGCATACTGGTTCGCCGGTCTCTACGGTGTGGGGATCTCCGCGGTGGGAATGCTCGCGACCCTCGGCATCAGCCTGGGGATCGACGCTTACGGACCGGTGGCCGACAACGCCGGAGGGATTGCCGAGATGTCCCACTGCCCGCCGGAGACGCGGAGTCGGACCGACTCCCTCGACGCCGCCGGCAACACCACGGCCGCGATCGGCAAGGGCTTCGCGATCGGCTCGGCGGCGCTGACCGCACTGGCGCTGTTCACGACCTACCGGGAGCACTTCGCCGCCGCCGGTGGCCGGGCGCTCGACCTCGACATCCTCCGGCCCGAGGTCACGGTGGGGCTGCTCCTCGGAGGTATGATGCCGTTCCTGTTCTCGGCGCTGACGATGAAGGCCGTGGGCCGGGCGGCCCATCGGATGATCAACGAGGTGCGGCGGCAGTTCCAGTCGATCCCCGGGCTCATGGAAGGCACGGCGGAGCCGAAGTACGGCCGCTGTGTCTCCATCGCCACGCGGGGCGCCCTCGTCGAGATGATCGTGCCCGGACTCCTCGCGGTGCTCGTCCCGATCGGGGTGGGGCTCCTGAGCCCGGACGCCCTGGGCGGCCTTCTCGCCGGATCCCTGGTCACGGGCGTCCTCCTGGCGATCTTCATGGCCAACGCGGGAGGGGCCTGGGACAACGCGAAGAAATTCATCGAGAAGGGTAACCTCGGCGGGAAGGGATCGCCCGCGCACAAGGCGGCAGTCGTCGGCGACACCGTGGGCGACCCCTTCAAGGACACCTCCGGGCCCAGTATCAACATCCTGATCAAGCTGATGGCCATCGTCTCTCTCGTCTTCATCCCGCTGTTCCTCTGATCCGAGGCGAACTCCATGGTCGATCCGGTCACCCTCACGGTGGAGCAGGTGGTGCGACTCGTCGTCGACGCGGTCGACGAGCGCAAGGGCGAGGACCTCGTCATCCTGCGGATGAGCGAAGTGCTGCCGATCACGGACTACTTCGTGATCGCCACCGGCCGGAACAACCGCCACGTGGATTCGATCGCGGATCTCGTCGAGAAGCGGTTGAAGGAGAGGGGGTTGCCGGTCCAGCACGCCTCGGGCCGCGAGACGATGAACTGGGTGCTCCTGGACCTCGGCTGGGTGGTCGTGCACCTCTTCCAGCCCGCGGTTCGGGAGTACTACGACCTCGAACTGAAGTGGGCTGACGCGGAGAAGGTGTCGCCGGAGTCTCTGCCCGCCTGCCCGCCGCCCGCCGTCAGTCCTTCGGTCTGAGCGCCGCCGGGCTGCTGGCGACCTGGTCAGGCCAGATCATTGGGCCGCGGGGACGAGGTCCGCCTTCGTGGCGGGGAGGACTTCCACGGGACCCGGCACGCCAAGGACCGTCGCCACGTTGTCGGCGAACGGACGCGCGGGCAGCGGCGACTCCTCCATCGGCGTGCCCTTGACGCGGGCGATGTCCGGGGGCAGCCAGATGTAACGGGTGCCGGTACCGCCGTCATTGATGGTCCCCACCTCGCGGAAGGAACGGTCCACCACGTGGTAAAGCCGGAAGCTGTCCCGGTAGCCGGCCTGGGCGTAGTTGAAGACCTTGACGAAGCCGATCGTCTCCCCGCCGTAGACGACCTTCCGGTACTCGTGGAGGTTCCCCACCCAGCCCCGTTCGGCGGGCGCCGGTGCGGGACCGGTGGAGCAGGCGGCGATCAGTGCGGCGAGAGCGAGAAGAGCGAGGTGGCGTGCACGCATGGGTTTCCGTCCTCCTGCCGAGCCCGGGGAGTCGCGGCAAAGCGTACCGCCCTCCGGCCGCTCCGGGCAACAGGATTCAACCCGGGCTGTCCATGACACCCGCGTGGAACCGCTCGGGGCATGGAGGGAGGCGGGTTAGGATGGTCCGATGGACGTGACGACCGTCCTCGGTCCCGGCGGACTCGTGTCGCGGCGCCTCTCCTCCTTCGAGGAGCGCCCGGAGCAGCTTCGCATGGCGAAGCGGATCGAGGAGTGCCTGCGCCGGGGCCGGCACCTCCTCGTGGAGGCGGGCACCGGCGTCGGCAAGTCCTTCGCCTACCTCGTCCCCGCGATCCTCCGGGCCGGGGAGGCCGACGAGAAGGTCGTCGTCGCCACTCACACGATCTCCCTCCAGGAGCAGCTCCTCGGGAAGGACCTGCCGTTCCTCTCGGGAATCCTCCCCGCGGAGTTCTCGGTGGTGCTGGCCAAGGGGCGCCGGAACTACCTCTGCCGCCGGCGCCTGCAGACCGCTGTGGACGAGGAGCAGGCCTTCTTCGATTTCGTGGAGGAGAGGACCGAACTGCGCCGGATCGCGCGATGGGCCGGGGAGACCGAGGACGGGAGCCTGCAGGACCTCGACCCCGCGCCCTCGGAGGACGTCTGGAGCCGCGTGTGCGCCGAGACGGGCGCCTGCATGGGCCGCCGCTGCCGGATGCAGGACAAGTGCCACTTCCAGCAGGCGCGGCGGCGCCTCCAGAACGCCAACGTGGTCATCGCCAATCACGCGCTCTTCTTCAGCGACCTGTCGCTCCGGGCGGAGGGGGCGAACCTCCTGCCGGACTACGACATCCTCGTGGTCGACGAGGCGCACGAGATGGAGAACTCGGCGGCCGAACACCTGGGCCTCCGGGTGAGCAACGCCGGGCTCCGCGTGTTGCTGTCGCGGCTTGCCGGGCGGAAGGGGAAGGGGCTGCTCGCCGCGGTGGGCGCGGGGCCGGACACGCTTTCCGCCCTGGAGCGGTGCCGGGCGGGCGTGGAGCGGTTCTTCGAGGGAGTGTCGCACTGGGCGGCCTCGGGCGCGCCGAGGAACCTGCGTGTCCCGAAGCCGGACGCTTTCGAGGACACGCTGTCGGGCGATCTCCTCGGACTGAGCCGGGGGCTCGAGGAGGAGGCGGAGAAGGCCGAGAACGAGGATCTCGCCTTCGAGGTGAAGGCCGCCGCCGAGCAGTTCTCGGTCCTCGCCGCCGGCGTTCGGGCCTTCGTGTCGCAGGAGCTCGACGGCCAGATCTACTGGCTGGAGCCGGAGGAGGAGGCGCGGCGGATCACCCTCCGGTCCGCGCCGGTCCGCGTGGGCACGCGTCTCTCGGACCTGGTGTTCTCCGCGGTGCGCTGCGTCATCCTCACCTCGGCCACGCTGACGGTGGGGAAGGAGGCGCCGTTCGCGTTCTTCCGGGATCGGCTCGGCATCGAGGACGCCGAGGAGGAGGCGCTCGGCTCGCCGTTCGACTACCAGCGCCAGGCGAAGATCTGGCTGCCGGCGCGGATGCCCGATCCCCGGGACGAGGAGGCCTTCGAGGCGGCGCTGGTCCGGGAGGTGCTCCGGGCCGTTTCGCGGAGCGAAGGGGGGACCTTCGTCCTCTTCACTTCCTACCGCATGCTCGACCGGGTCCACGGGCAGACGAGGGAAGCGCTCGAGGATCGAGGCCGCCTGGTCCTGCGCCAGGGCGGCGGCATGCCACGGTCCCGGATGCTCGAGCGATTCCGCGAGGATGGAGGCGCGG
>JALOQY010000044.1 GCA_025459285.1 Planctomycetota bacterium
GACGCCGCCCGCCGCGCCGCGCAACTCCTCGACCGCGCCCGCGCCGAGGGCCGCGACCGGTCCACCAGCGAACAGTGAGGACCCCACGATGCCCGACTCCGTCGAGATCCGGACGCAGGAAGACATGGACGCCCTACAGCGAGCCGTGCATGGTTTCCACGATGCCCTGCTGTAAAAGACCTTCGGGCGAAGCCGATGGGCGGAGACTCTCTCCGGGACGGCCGTTCGCGACGGAGGGCCGGCGGCGCGGATCGGCCACGATCGGTCCAGCCGCCGGAGGCCGTCGCGCCCGCCATGGCACGGGCAGACGGAGGAGCCGATGGATGACAACTGGGGCGAGTGGAACCGCAAGGGGGCCAGTCTGAGCGACAAGACGGCCCGCAGGGAATTCGGACTCACGCAGGAGGAGATCTATCGCGCCATTGACGCCGGCCGGCTCCAGTACCGCCAGCAGGCGATGCACGGAACCCCCTTCCTCCGGTTCCTGCGGCGGGAAGTGGAGGCGGAGGTGGCCCGCCTGCGCGGCGGCCCAGAACTCCAGAAGCTGAAGCTCGAGGCCGAGCTGGCGAAGGTCGAGAGCGAGCTCCGGGCTCTGAAGATGCAGATCCGGCGGAACGAGGAGCTCCGGGACGCTCTTCGCGCCGAACTCGGTTCATGAACGCCGATCCGCCTGGCCCGCTCGGCGCGCTGTTCTCGCGGGTCGGCGCGACGGAGCCCTGTCGCGTCTCGCTCCGTGCCTCGCGAGGCCGGATCGGCTGACACTGCACCTGTGCGGTCTTCGCCTTCCGGCTTGTCGCGCGGAACACCGTGGAGGAGAAGATGCTCGCGCTCTCAGTCGGCGGGGAGGCGCTTCTTCACCGCGGAAAGGGGGACCGCGGGCTCCTTCCGGCGGCGCTCGATCGTGCGCCAGAAGTGCTCGTCGGTGCCGAGCAGGACGTGCTCCCACTGAAGCCCCTCGACGCCGATGAGGACGGCGGCCGGTCGCCCATGGCGCGTGATCACGACGCGTTCCCGCTGGCTCGCCGAGATACTCTTCGCGAGGGACTTCTGCAGGTCCCGGACGCTGACGGTTTTCACAGGATGTCCTCCGTGGTGCGGTGCGGCGGCTTGCGGCGAATGGCCCGGACAAACACCCGCCGGTCCTCGGGCACGGCGTCGTAGAAGATCCGGTACTGGTCCACCCGCAACTCCCAGACCGGTGGCATGGTCGACCACGGCGCGCGGAGCGGACGCAGGGGCTTCCGGTTCCTCGTGGGAGTGAGCGGTTCCACGGTCAGCAATCGCTCCATGGCTTCGACCAGCATCCGCCGGACCCTCGGGGGGAACGATCGCAGTTCCTGCTCCGCCCCCCGCGTGACGAAAATCTCGAACACGGGAGGATGCTAGCACATGCAAAAACATATGCAAGTAACCATACGAAAAGATTTTCATTTTCCCCTGCCGCGAGGAGCGCCGCGATCGAGAACACTGGCAGCCCGTCGGCGAGTGCCTTCGCGCTGTCAGATGCCTCTTTGCGGCGTGGAAGGGGGACCCGGTCAGGCCTTCTTCACGAGCGGGCAGGTCTTGAAGAAGACCTTTTCGGCGAGGGCGGCGCGGGCCTTGTCGCTGCGGGCCTTCTGGACCTCGGTCTCGTGCTCGGCGTAGCTCGCGCGGCACCAGGGGTCTCCGCAGATGCGGCCCTTCGAGTTGCCCCCCGGCACGAATGGCTGGGCGCACCACGCGCAGACCTGGTGGTCCTTGCAGCGCTCGCAGATCCCGTTGTGGGGGACCGGCGTCTCGAAGATCTCCAGGCAGCAGGCGCAGGCCCGGAGGGAGCCCCCGGCGGCCAGCCACTTCGCGAATTCGGCCGCCGACTTGATGCCCTTCGCGTCCAGTTCCATCCGGACGGCCTTGTTCGGGTTATACGGAGAGTAAGCGTCCATCGCGGCCCACCTTCCCGGGCGGCCTGTGTGTTCCGCCCGCCTAAGGGTAGCCGAACGCGTCCCCGGGAGTGCGCATCTTCGCCGCCCGCCCAAAGGACTGTCGGAGGCCGGGGCCGGCGGAGGCTATCATCTCCGTCCGTTCGGAAGGATCGACCGTCGTGTGCCCGGATCCCGCACTCGACCAGCACGACCATCGCGGACCCGGAGGCACGGATTGAAGCCGCTGACCAAGCTGACCGCCCTTCTCCGGAAACACGTCTCGACCCTGACTCAGGCCCGGGGCCACGCCTACTGCCTCGAAGGCCTCGTGGACATCCGGTCCCGGGACCCCCGCTGCGTGACCGCCGTGGTCCGGGGTGGCCGGCCCTACGACGTGTTGCTCCGCCGGGACCTCGACGACGTGACGTGGTCCTGTACCTGTCCGTTCGCGACGGACGGGAGCCTCTGCAAGCACGTCTGGGCCCTGGCGCTGGTGACGGAGTCGGAGGGGGGGCTCGCCGGTGGCGGGCCCGAAGCCGGGTCCGCGGCGCCCCGAGGGGCCACGTTGCGCCTGCACCGGGACGCACCCGCCCCGCCTCCGGTCGACGAGCCGGAGGAGGACGAAGTCGCCGGTGAGGACGACGAGTGGTCCGAGGACGACGAGGAGTGGGACGACGACGAGGAGTGGGACGACGACGAGTGGGATGACGAGGACGATGCGGAAGGCGAGGACGACGACGACGACATGGGCTGGGGCCAGTTCATCCGCCCCGATCCCGCGCGCCGGGCGCTCCCGCCGGCGCAGCCCGGGAAGATCGAGTGGCGGGACCTGCTCGGGGCGGTCGCGGGGCTCGCGCCCGCGACGGAGCCGGCGGTCCTCGGCCGGCCCCAGTTGCCGCGGGAGGTGCTCTACATCATCGAGCTCGACCGGACGCTCGCCGGACCCCTGCCGAGCCTCTGCCTCCGGTGGCGGCGCCCGGAGAAGAACGGCCGGCGGGGTGTGCTCCAGGAAGTCGCGCGGCAGGATCTCGACCATCCTCCTCCGTGGATGGACGAGACCGACCGGCAGGCGCTCGCCATGCTCCGGGGCGCGAAGGACGACTACGGCGGCTGGTACCGGTTCGGGCACCACGGCCGCATGCAGGTCACGCAGGGGCTCGGGGAGATCCTCTACCCGATGCTCGCGAAGGCCGGACGGCTCTACCTCATGGCGAGGCCGGATCGCTCCGAGCCTACCGGGTCGCCCTACACCCTCGATGAAGGTCCACCGTGGCGCTTCGCGCTCGCTCTCTCGAAGACGAGCGGAGCCCGCGAGTACCGGCTCACGGGGGACTTCCGGCGCGGCGGGGAGACGATGGACGTCCACGAGCCGGTCCTCCTCCTCGCCGGCGGTTTCCTCTTTGCCCGCGGGTGCCTCGCGCGGCTCGACGCCGGGGCGAACTTCGCGTGGATCGTCCTCCTCCGGAACGACGCGGATGTCCGTGTCCGCGCGCCGGACGTGCCGGATTTCCTCAACGGACTCGTCGCGACCCCCGCCCCGCCGGAGGTCCTGCTGCCGGCCGAACTCGGGTTCACGGAGGTGTCACCGGTCCCCGCACCCGTGGTCCGGGTGCGGCGGCCCCCCGGAGACGGCGGAGCGGACCTGATCGCGGAGTTGCGGTTCGAGTACGACGGCGTGGAGGTACCGCTCCACCCCCGCGCCCCGATGTTCTGCGACTCGGAGCGCCGGCGCCTCGTGCGCCGGGACCCGGTCGCCGAGGACGCGGCGGTCGCCCGGTTCCGGGAGGCCGGCTTCCGACCTCCACCCCGGAGTGTGCGGAACCATCCGGACGCCGTCATTCCGGCCCGGCGCCTGCCGGCTGCCGTGGCGGCCCTGGTCGACGCGGGCTTCCGGGTCGAGGCGGAAGGGAAGCTCTACCGCTCCGCCGGCGGCTTCCGGATCGATGTCACCTCGGGCATCGACTGGTTCGAGCTGGGGGGGACGATGGAGTTCGGCGGCGCCTCCGTGGACCTGCCGGCCCTTCTCGCCGCGGTGAAGAAGGGCGAGCGGATGGTGCTCCTCGGCGACGGCACCCTCGGGATCCTCCCCGAGGAGTGGCTCCGGCGGTGGGGCTTCCTTGCCGGGGTGGGGGCCATGGCCGGCGAGACGCTGCGGTTCCGCCCGACCCAGACGGCTCTCCTCGACGCGCTCCTCGCCGCGCGGCCGGAGATCTCGTTCGACGGGAAGTTCGAGGTGGCCCGGCGGGAACTCCGCCGCTTCGAAGGCGTGGAGCCCGAGGATCCGCCGCCGACCTTCCGGGGAGAATTGCGGCCCTACCAGCGCACCGGGCTCGGGTGGTTCCGGTTCCTCGAACGGTTCGGCTTCGGGGGCTGCCTCGCGGACGACATGGGTCTCGGCAAGACCGTGCAGGCCCTCGCCCTGCTCGATCGGCGGCGGGCCCCGGACGGCGAACCCGCCCGACCGGCCCTCGTGGTGGCGCCGCGGTCGGTCCTCTTCAACTGGGAGGACGAGGCGGCGCGCTTCGCTCCTCGGCTGCGGATCCGGACCCACCACGGTCCCGGTCGGGTCCGATCCCCGGAGGGCCTCGGCGGACACGACCTCGTCCTCACCACCTACGGCACCCTCCTCAAGGACATCCGGTTCCTGAAGGACGTGCGATTCGGCACCGTGATCCTCGACGAGGCGCAGACGGTGAAGAACGCCGGCACCGCCACCGCGAAGGCCGTGCGCCTCCTCGAGGCCGACCACCGGCTCGCCCTCTCCGGCACGCCGGTCGAGAACCACGTGGGCGAGCTCTGGAGCCTGCTCGAGTTCCTGAACCCCGGGATGCTCGGCTCGGCCGCCGTCTTCGACCGGTTCTTCCGGAAGAAGAACGGACGGCTGGACGACGCCTCCCTCGAGGTGCTCGCCCGGGCGGTGCGGCCGTTCGTGCTCCGGCGGACCAAGGCCCAGGTGGCTCCGGAACTCCCGCCGCGCACCGAGCAGACGCTCACCTGTGATCTCGAGGGCGAGCAGCGGCGGCGCTACGACGAACTGCGCGACTTCTACCGCGCCCGGCTCCTCGGCCGGAGGGAGGCGAAACCGGCCCGCGGAATGGAGATGCAGGTCCTCGAGGCCCTGCTCCGGCTCCGGCAGGCCGCCTGCCACCCCGGCCTCATCGATCCCGAGAGGAGAGGCGAGTCGAGCGCCAAGCTCGACGCCCTCCTGCCGCAACTCGAGCAGGTCGTGGAGTCCGGCCACAAGGCGCTCGTCTTCTCCCAGTTCACGAGCTTCCTCGCGATCCTCCGGACCCGGCTCGAGGCCCGGAAACTCGTCTACGCCTACCTCGACGGGGCCACGAAGAACCGTGGTTCGGTGGTCTCGAAGTTCCAGTCCGATCCGGACTGCCGGCTGTTTCTCGTGAGCCTCAAGGCCGGCGGGCTCGGTCTCAACCTCACCGCCGCGGAGTACGTCTACCTGCTCGATCCATGGTGGAATCCCGCGGTGGAGGCACAGGCCATCGACCGGACCCACCGGATCGGGCAGGCGCGCCAGGTGTTCGCATACCGGCTCATCGCGCGCGACACGGTGGAGGAGCGGGTCCTCGAGTTGCAGGAACGGAAGCGCGATCTGGCCGAGGCGATCATCCGGGCCGACGAGGGGCCGGTCCGGGGACTCACCCCCGAGGATCTCGAACTGCTGCTCCGCTGACCCGGGCTGCTAGAATGCCGGATCCTGTCCACAAGGAGATCATCCGATGCGTGTGTTCATGGCGTGTCTCATGGCGGTGTCCCTCTCGGTTCTCTGCGGCGCGACGCTCCGTGCCGAGGAAGGCGAGCCGAGCGAGACCGAGAAGGAACTGGCGAAGATCGAGGCGGAGCGGGAGACGGAGCTGGCCGCCGCGGAGGGTGAGTACTCGTCGGAGATGAGGGCCGCGAAGTCCGAGGCGGGGGGAAACGCCGAGAAGGTGGCGGAGAAGCAGCGGGCGCTCACCTCGAAGTACATGCGGCGGGTGGCGGAGCTCGAGCGGAAGTTCGACCTCAAGCGCGCCAACGTCCTGGCGAAGGGCGGCCGCGAGGGCGAGAACTTCACGCGGAAGACCGAGCGGGAACTTGCGAGCCTCGAGGCGAACCTGACGCGCAAGCTGGCCCAGGAGAACGAGGACTACGAGAAGAAGGTGGCGGAGATCCGGAAGGATGCCGCCCGCGAAGGTGACTCCGGCAAGTTCGCGGCGCGCCTCGCCGAGGCCGAGGACAAGCACTACGAGAAGCTCGTGGAGATCGAACGGTGGGCCGCCGAGAAGCGCCGCCACATCATGCAGCGCGAGGACAAGCGGGAGGATCGTCCGAAGAACCAGGACGATCGTCCCGGTGGTAAGGGGAAGGGCGCGAAGTAGCCGTCCGCCGTTCCCCGGTTCCCGCGCCGTCCCGGGTCCTCCCCGGGGCGGCGCGCGGATTCCGGGTCAGAGCTTCGCTTCGATGGCCGTCCGGATCTCGCGGTCGGTGAACCGGCCGCCGGGGCTCTGGGCGAAGGCGCAGCGGAGCGTCAGCACGCCGCCCTCGAAGCCGAGTTGCTTCTCCTCGGGCTTTCCGGTGTTGCGCAGCACCACCTTCTTCACTCCCTCCCGCAGCGCCTGCCGGCCGAGGTCGTCGGTGCCGATCCCCCGGAAGGCCATGCTCACCTGCTGGGGGCCGTTGTGCTCCAGCCACTCGATGCCCTTCGCGTCGCCGTCGAAGCTCGTCCAGTCGACCTCGTAGGGGACCGGCCCGCCGCAGATCTCGGCGAGTTCCTTCTCCCGGTTCGGGAGCCACTCCTTCATCGCCTTCTCCATCGCCCTCTTTTCGGCAAGACCCATGACATCGCTCCTTTCCGCCGCCCGCCGCGGCGCGTGCCAGAGGCTACCCGGCGCCGGCGCCGGGCGGCAGGATCGTCCGCACGGGCCTTCGGGTTCGCGCCTCGCCGCGGTACAGTCCCTCGCCCATGAGAATTCTGACCATCGGAGTGCTGTCGTTCGCGGCCCTCGGAGCATGCTCCGGGTCCGGCAATGGAGGCGGGGAGGCGACCATGTCGAAGGAGCGCGGGACGGACGGAGTCAAGGCGGCCGGGCTGGCCACGTTCGGGGGCGGCTGCTTCTGGTGTACCGAGGCGATGTTCGAGCGGCTGCTCGGCGTGGTCTCCGCCACGTCTGGCTACTCCGGCGGCCACGTGGAGAGCCCCACGTACGAACAGGTCTGCGCCGGCGACACCGGCCACGCCGAGGCGATCCAGGTCGCCTACGACCCGGCGGTCGTCTCCTTCGAGCAGCTCCTCGAGGTCTTCTTCGCCACCCACGATCCCACGACGAAGGACCGTCAGGGAGCCGACATCGGGCCCCAGTACCGCTCGGTCGTCTTCTTCCACGACGGGGAGCAGAAGCGGATCGCGCGTGAGGTGATCCGGGATCTCGAAGCCTCGGGGGCTTTCGGCGCGCCGATCGTCACGGAGATCGCTCCGTTCACGAAGTTCTGGCCCGCGGAGGAGTACCACCAGGAGTACTTCGACCAGAACCCGTCCCAGGGCTACTGCCGCGCCGTCATCGCCCCCAAGGTCGCGAAGTTCGAGAAGGTCTTCGCCGATCGGTTGAAGCGGCGGTGAGCGGGGAACGGCGCCCCCGCGTTCGCGATCTCCCGTATCATGGACCGGTTCCGTCGAAGGGAGATGGCATGAGATCGCTCGGCGCGCTGGTCCTGTCCCTCGTGCTGCCGGCCCTGGCCGCCGCGGCCTCGGCGGCGACCACGCCGCACCTGAGCCCCGGGGCGAACGTCTTCGGGCAGGTCTCCGAGCCCGGTGAAACGGACCTCTACTGGCTCCACGGATCCGCCGGCGCGCTGCTCACATTGGATTTCGTGCCCTGGCGGGACGTCCCGCTGTGCGACCTGTCCGTCATCGACCCCGACGGGAACGGGATCGACATCGCGACCTTCACGAGGGCGGCCCGCAACGGCCGTGTGACGGTGCGGAACGTGCCCCTTCCGGAGGACGGGAGCTACCGGATCGTGCTGACCGGCCGGGACGGGGCCACGGGCGGGTACGACCTGCGGTTCTCCGCGAAGGTGCCGAGGAAGCTCGCGGGTTCGGGGGAGACGGGACCGGAGGGCGAGGCCCGATTCCGCTTCTTCGCGCTCGCGGGTTCCCTGGTCCGCTTCCGTGCGCAGGCGGGCGCCCCCCTCTCCCTCGACTCCCTCGTCCTCCCGGGCGGGGGCCGCCTTTCGGTCCCCGCGAGCGTGAAGGGGACCTCCCTGAAGACGGGTTTCGTGTACCTCCCGGAGTCCGGCTCCTACGAGCTTGTCTTCCTCGTGGCCGGAGGCGCCGGGACGACCGTGGAGGTCACGGCCGCCGTCCGGGGAGCGAAGGCCGCCCGGGACTGGATCCCGGAGAGCCAGCTCCGGTCGAAGGCGTCGCTGTCCGGCTCGCTCCTCGTGGGGGCTGCGGCACGGGCGAAGGGGAAGCGCGCCCCGAAGCCCCGGGAGGCCGCGGAGCACGAGGCCGGAGAGGTGCTCGTGAAGCTCGCCGGGGGGAGCTTCGATGAACTGGTCGCCGATCATGCGGCGCTCCGGCTCGAACCGGCGGACTCGATGGAGGACCTCGGGTGGGCGCGGCTCGTGGTCCGCGCCGATTTCCGCTCCCGGCTCGGTCCCGGCGGACGCCTCCGCGCCACGGAGCGCGCCGTCGAGCGGCTCGGCGCCGACGATCGCGTCGCACGGGTGGAGCGCAACGGCCTCGCCCGGGCGGCCCGGACGCCGAACGACCCGATGTTCCCGAACCAGTGGCATTACGCGGCGATCAACCTCGAGGAGGCGTGGGACGTGACGACCGGGGCGGCCACGGTCGTCGTGGCGGTGATCGACAGCGGGATCGTGGCCCACGAGGACCTCGACGCGAACGTCCTGCCCGGCTTCGACTTCGTGTCGAACGTCACCTCCGCCGGCGACGGGGACGGACCCGACTCCGACCCCACGGCGATCGGCGAGATGCACGGCGTCCACGTGGCAGGCACCGTGGCCGCCGTGTCGAACAACCGGGTCGGCGTCTCCGGCGTCGCCTGGCAGGCGAAGATCCTGCCGGTGCGCGTCCTCGGGAAGGACGGCAGCGGGAGCTACTACGACATCGCGAAAGGGATCCGGTACGCGGCGGGCATCTCGGGGTCCGGGATCCCCGCGAATGCGAATCCCGCGAAGGTGATCAACCTGAGCCTGGGGGGGACGCAGGGCTCGTCGATCCTGTCCGACGCGATCTCCGAGGCCGTCAACGGCGGGGTGGTGGTCGTGGCGGCGGCGGGGAACAACGCGAGTTCCGCGCCGTTCTACCCCGCGGCCTATGAGAACGTGATCTCGGTCTCCGCGGTGGGACCGACTCTCGATCTCGCGAGCTACTCGAACTACGGAGTGACGATCGACATCGCCGCCCCCGGCGGGGACATGAACTCCTGGGGTGCCGATGCGGGCGTGCTCAGCACCTTCCAGGGAACCCGGGGGGAGCAGTACTCCCGGTTGCAGGGGACCTCGATGGCGGCTCCCCACGTGGCCGGGGTGGCCGCCCTCCTCTTCTCGGTGGACCCGACGCTCACGCCGGCTGAGGTCCGGGCGCACCTCCTCGACACGGCGCACGACCTGGGGACGACGGGGAGGGACAACCTCTACGGCGCCGGCCTCGTGGACGCCGGGAAGGCCGTGCGGGCCGCGGCTCCCGCGGCGCCTCCGCCCCCGTCCTCGCCGGAGCTTTCCGTGTCGCCGGCCACGCTCTCCTTCGGCTCGGGCACGTTCGCGGGGTCCATCGTGGTGAAGAACCTCGGCGAGGGCGCGATCACCGTGAACCCGGTTGTCCCGGAGACGGACTCCGGCGGACCCTGGCTCTCGGCGACGCCGGATGGCCTCTCCGCTCCGATGCGCGTGAACGTCGCGGCCGACCCGGCGGGTCTTCCCGCGGGTCAGTACCGGGGACGGGTGCGGATCGGGACCTCCGCCGGACCGGCGGCGGTGGAGGTCGTCCTCACGGTGGAGGCGGTCCACGGCCCGGACTCGGTGAACGTCTACCTCCTCGACTCCGCGGGGAGCGTCGTCGACTCCATGGTCGCCTCGGCGGCGACGGACTTCGGGTTCACGTTCGAGGATCTGACCGCGGGCGCCTATCGCGTCGTGGCCACGGCCGGCTACGCGCTCGGCGGGCCGTTCCGGCTGACGGATCTGTACGGCGAGTGGCCCATCGCCGGCGATGGCCGCCCGGTGGAGGTCGGCCCGGCGGGAGAGGCGGTCACGGGAGTGGACTTCGCGCTCGTGCGCCTCGACTCGCTCGTGGACATCCCGGGAGTCGGCGCGGGCCCTGTCGACGGGGTCCTGGTCGTGAAGGTGACCGATCAGGAGACCGGCGCCCCGGTCGAGGGGGCGCTCGTGAGCATCGGCGACGACGCGTACTCCCGCCACACGGACTACCAGGGCCGGGTGACCATCACCGGACCCTTCTCCGGCGCGCAGACGGTGACCGTCTCGGCGGACGGCTACCAGTGGGCGACCTACTCGACCATGGACGCCCAGTTCATGAGCGTGAGGCTCTCGCCGACGGAGGGACCCGACGACTTCGTGACGGTGGAGGTCCGGGTGAGGAACCTCCTGTCCCGGGAGTACTACGGCATCGTTTCGGTCGCCGATGACTGGCAGCTCTGGTTCTACGACGGCATCGAGGATCCGGTGGTGACGGTCCAGGTTCCCCGGGGTGTATCCGACATCCCCGTCACCGCGCTGGCCTTCGACGACCCCAACGTCCTCTCCTCCTTCGGTCTCGACTGGATCGGGCCGTTCCAGACGTCGGGTTCCAGGGTGGACCTGTGGACCGAGTGGCCGGACGGGGTCTGGTACACGAGCAGTCCGGGGAGCGTGACCTTCCCCACCGGCAACTTCAACCCGATCGGAGCCGGGACCTTCATGGACGTCATGGCCTGGGACGACCCGGAGTTCCCGGTCCTCCTCGGCTTCTCCCTGCCCACTTCCGTGAACCTCTACTACCTGGAGTGGCTCTCGTTCGGGGATCCGTATGACTCGACGATCCCCGCCTCGCAGATGTACGGCGCCGTGGACGGGGACGGCGCGGTGACCGCGCACTACGTACGGTCCTGGCTCTCCTCGCTGCCGAACGGGAGGCACGTCGACCTGATGGACGTGCCGGTTCTCTCGAGCCCGGGAGACGGCGCGACGGTGACCTCGGTCTGGCCCGACCTCGGCTTCTCCGGCGTCGCCGGCGCCGACCTCCTCCTCCTCACCGTGAAGGAAGAGGGGACCGGCCGAATCTGGGAGGTGCTCCTCGACCCCGCGGCGGTCGCGGCACTCCCGGAACTCGCGTCGCCGTTCTTCCGGAAGGGGTACGACTACACGTGGAAGGCGACCGCCTTCGGCCTTCCGGTCTTCGACTACGACAGCTTCCGCTGGGACCACCTCGACGCCTCCGTGGGGGACCTCTCCGAAACGCCGGAACGGAGACTCCTGGTCCGATGAAGCTGCTCGTCGACGGCCACAACGCGATCCACGCCCTCGGCCTCGGGACCGAGGACCACGAGGCCGCGCGGGAGATGCTCGCCCGGCGGGTGGCCGAGGCGGCGGAAGGGGAGGCGGTCGTCTTCTTCGACGCGCGTTCGGCCCCCCGGGGCCTCCCGGCCGGCGGCCGCCTCTGCGGGGTCGCGGTGCGATTCTGCCGGAAGGCCACCGCCGACGAGGAGATCGTCGCCGAGGTCCGCCGGGCGCAGCACCCCTCGGACCTGCTGGTGGTCACCGGCGACCGGGAGCTCGCGGGCCGGGTCCGCCAGCTCGGGGCGCGCACCGCCCCCGTGGCGCGCCTCCTCGATCCCGCGAGCCGTCCGCCCGAGCCGGAGAAGCCCCGGGCGGGCGCCGACCTCTCGCCGGAGGACTTCGGCCTGCCGGAGCGCGTGAACCTGAAACACCCGCCCCGGGATCTCCGGTCCTGAGACGGGTGGATCCCGGGGCGGGACGGACCAGAATTTGCTGCGGCCGGGCCGTGCGAGGCTTCAGTGAGGGCAAACCCATGCTGCACCGGAAAGATCGTGACCGGGTCTGGTCGCCGGCTTGCCGGATCCGCCCTCGGAGGGTGCTGTCGAGCCTGACCGTTCTGTTCCTGCTCCTTGTCGCGCCGGGACTCGCCGGGGCCGCCGAGACGCTCGATATCCGTTCGCTCTCCCTTTCCCTCGGTTCCGACCGCGCGGGTGCGCGGCCTGCGGGGAGGGTCTCGCTCGTCGCGGACCTCCCCACGCAGGTGCTCCCCGTCGACTACTCCTTCGAGGAGGACGGCGCGGCGGTGACCGTCGGAGGGATCACGGTTCTCGAGTTCCCTCCCGAGGGCGACCGGGCCACGATCCGGCAGCGTTCCGAGTGGGTCCATGAGTATCGGGCCCGGCGCGCGCCGCCCCGGGCGGGAGGGCGCCTCCGCCTCGACCGCGCGCATGGCCGGATCGAGGTGAAGGCCTCCGGGCTCGACTTCTCGACCCTCGCCGCGGCCGGACCGGCCGGTCTCACCGTGGAAGTCCGGCTGGGTGGAGTCCTTTTCTCGGGTACCGACGACTGCACGGTCCGGGGTCGGACCTGGGTGATCCTGGCTCCGCCGAAGATCATCATCGTTCCCCGTGACCGGCCCCTTCCGCCCCCAGGCCCGCCTGTGCCGACCCTCCGGATCCTGCTGGCGGGCGCCTACTCGGCGATCCACGCCGAGGAGACCGCGGTCGTCCGCGACTGGCCCTCCTACGGGGCCCTGTGGGCGAGGCACAGCCCGCCGATGCCGCCCGGCGTCGGCGCGCCGGACATCGGGCCGCCGGACGTCGACTTCTCGACGGAGATCGTCGTCGCCGTCTTCCTCGGCGACCGGATGAACGGCGAGACGGTGGAGTTCACGGGTGTCGCCGCGGAGGGGGACGGCCTGCGCGTCGCATGGTCCGAGGTGCTCCTCGGGCCGACCTGCCCGGTCCCGATGTACGTGACGATCCCCTCCCACTTCGTGTTCGCGGCCATCTCGAAGACCGCGGGCGCCGTGGCCTTCACGAAGAGCGTGACGACCCGGAACTGTCCGTAGGGCCCGTAGGGAGGGGTGGGGGGCCTCCCGCCGCCGCCGCGCGCCTGCGCTCGCGGAGGTGGGCCCGGGCGTCGAACCCGGTCTTGAGGACCGTCAGGACGAGGAGCAGCGGGGCGGGGCCGCCGAGCCAGATCACCGGCAGGGCCCCGGCGAGGATCGCGACGTGCATGAGCACGATCCGGGAGTACGGTTCGACGAAGAGTTGCTCCACCCGGGCCCGGCGCCATTCCCCGCGCCCGAGGAAGTTGGTGGCGAAGGAGAAGGCGTGGGAGGCGAAGAGCGCCCCGGTGCCGAACAGCACGGGCCGGATCGACTCCGAGAGGATCTCGTGCGCGGAGATCTCCCCACCGAAGGGCGCAGGCGTCGAGAGCAGCAGCACGAAGACCCCGTGGCCCGCCATGAAGAAGCCGAAGTGCAGGATGAAAAAGGGGATCATGAAGAACCGCTCGGCTCCGCAGGAGGCGCGCCGTCCCTCCTTCGGCGGATTCCCGCAGACGGCCATCTTCAGGACGTTGAAGAAGCCGATCACCGCGCTCTCGGTCCACCAGACGAGAAGGATTTCACGGACCCGCCAGTCGAGGAGGAGGACGCCGGCGACCGGGACGAGGTTCGAAAGGAGCAGCGCGAGGAGCGACGCGCGCCACCGCGGTACTCCCGGCTCCTCCGGGGCATCGCGCGCGACGAGGGCCGTCATGGTCCGGGCTCTTCGCGGTCCAGAGGAAGCTCGACCCGGCAGACGGTTCCGGAGGCCGGATCGGAGGAGACGAGGAGCGAGCCGCCGTGGTGGAGGGCGATCTCCCGGGCGATCGAGAGCCCGAGGCCGGATCCTCCCGTGGATCGGCTCCGGGAGGAGTCGAGGCGGAAGAAGCGGTCCGTCAGTTGCGCCAGCGCCTCGGGGGGGATCGCGCCGCCTTCATCGTGTACCGTGATCGCGGCCCGGCCGTTCCCGGCGCGGGACAGGGCGAGCGTCACCGTGCCCTTCTCGGGGCCGTGGCGCAGCGCGTTGTCCACGAGGTTGCCGAGGAGCTGCTCGAGGAGTTCCCGGGAGCCGCGCACTCTCACGGGCAGGAGGTCCGCGCAGAGGAGGCGGCTCCCCTGGGCCTCGGCCAGCGCGGCGAAGTGCGCGGCGACATCGACGACCACGCGGTCGAGTTCGACCGGTGCCGCTTCGGTGAGCGCGCCGGCCTCGTCGAGCCGGGCGAGGAGAAGCAGCTGTTCCGTCCGGCGCCTCAGGCGGTCGAGTTCGGCGAGTGCATCGTCGATGGCCCGGCAGTAGTCCTCCGACTGCCGGGGCCGGAGGCGGATCGTCTGCAGGATGCTCTTCGCCGTCGCGATCGGCGTCCGGAGCTCGTGGGAGGCGTCGGCCGTGAACCGGCGCTCGCGCGACACGGATTCCTCGAGCCGCGCGAGCATCGTGCGGACCGCCTCCACGAGGGGCCGGAGCTCCGCGGGGGCCGGGAAGCGCTCCACCGCCTCCGGGCCGAGATTCCGCAGGGTCACGCCCCGCAGGGCCTCCGCCGTCCTGGCCACGGGGCGCAGGCCGCGCCAGACGATGACGGCCGCCGCGGCGACCGAAAGCAGGAGGATCATGGCCCCGGAGATCAACCGGAGCCGGACGATCTCCTCGATCTCGTGGCGCAGGTGGACCGTGGTGGAGGCCACGATGACATTCGCCAGGCCCGAAGCAGTCGGCCGCCGGAGCCAGACCGCCCGGTAGCCTTCGCCGAGATCCGGGAGGTCGAAGTACCGTTCCCGGTCGGGAAGTGGGGGGGCGGACCCGGGGAGCGCCCGCAGTGCGGCATACCCCTCGCCGCCCGGCGTCTCACTGCCCGCATAGTCCGAGGTCTCCCCGTCGACCCAGACGCGGAACCTCGTCGTCCGGGATCGTCCGGTGTAGCCCGCGATCGCCGCCAGATCCTCCGTCGTGTCCTCCCCCCCGCCGCGGTCCTCGAAGGCCTCCATGATCTGGCGGGCGGTGGAGGTGAGCGCCCCGTCCATCTGGCTCGTCAGGAACTCGCGAAGGTCCACGTAGGCGCCGATCGTGTTGGCCCCCACGACTGCGGTGAGGAGGAAGCCCACGGCGAGGGAGACCCGCCAGCGGAGGGGCAGAGGGCTCATTCCGCGTCGCCTCCGAGCATGTAGCCCTGGCCGCGCACCGTGCGCAGGGCGGAGTGCGCCACCTCGGGACCGAGGCGCTTCCGGAGATTCGAGATGTGAACCTCCACCACGTTCGAGTCGTGGAGTGCATCCTGTCCGTAGAGCCGCGTCTCGATCTCCTCGCGGGTGACGAGCTCGCCTTCCCGGAGCGCGAGGTACTCGAGGAGCCGGTACTCCATGGCCGAGAGCTCGACGCGCTTCCCGCTGACCCGGACCGAGCGGGCCCGCGTGTCGATCTCGATCGCCCCGCAGCGCAGGATCGGGTCAGGACGGTCGTAGCCCCGACGGATGAGCGCGCGGCAGCGGGCGAGCAGTTCGAGGATGTCGAACGGCTTGGTCAGGTAGTCGTCGGCTCCCAGGTCGAGACCCGACACCACGTCGGACTTGAGATCGCGGGCGGTGAGGATGAGAACGGGTATCCGTGAGCCGCGCGCGCGGACCTCGCGGAGGACCCGCAGGCCGTCCAGCTTCGGGAGTTGCAGGTCGAGGAGCACGAGGTCATAGGGTTCCGTGAGGGCCAGATGGAGTCCGTCCTCGCCGTTCAGGGCGATGTCGACGGCATAGGAGGACTCCTCCCGGAGCGCCCGCGCGACGCTCCGGGCCAGGGGGGCTTCGTCCTCGATGATCAGTACGCGCATGGGGTCCCTCGACGCCCTCGGGCGCCGCCCTTCGTGCCGATTCTGCCTCAGTGCGCGACGGGGGACCAGAGACGGTCGGCGGACGGCACGAGGGGCGCCGGCCGGGAGGTCTTTTCGGCGAGAGCGAAGACGCGATCCGAGCTGCGGCCGATGAACCCGTGCCGACGGAGCACGAGTCCGGCGCGGCGGAACTCCGCGGCGATCCCCTCGATCGTGCAGAACCGCTTGTTCGAGAATAGATCCGCGCCTTCGCGGGCCGCGGCCCGGCGGCGGTTCCGGAGGCCGCGGGGAGTCTCGATGGTCTTGTACTGCACGAGGACGAAGCGGTGGGAGGCGGCGGCCAGGCTCGCGAGGAGGCGGACGCGGTCGCCCTCGTCGAAGTAGTACGCGAACCGGACGCAGCTCACGAGGTCCGCGCCTTCGGGGAGCGACTGCCGGAGGGAGAAGGCGTCGCCGAGGCGGACTTCGCCGGGATGGCCAAGGCGAGTCAGTCGCCGCTCGGCTTCCCCGAGCATCGGGGCCGAGAGGTCCACGCCGGTCACGGCGAAGCCGAGCTTCTTCCAGAGGTGGAAGAGCCGGCCCGGACCGGACGGCGCATCGCAGACCGTCCGGAGGTCGGGCAGGTCCCGGAGACAGCGCCGGACCGCGCGCTCCTCCACCCAGCGCTTCACGAGTCCGACCACGAACGAGCGTTCCCGGGTGGCAAGATACCGGTCGGGGTCCTTCATCACGGGGCACGCCATGGATCGGGCCTCCAGCAGGGATGGCCCGAGCATAGGGTCCGGTCCTTAAGCGAACCTGAAGCCGGACCGAAAGTTGACAAACCTCCGGCGTCCCCGCCTGCTTTCGGCGTGGTCCGCGAGTCCCTGCCGATCGACCCGCTCCTGCCGCGCATCCTGGCGTCCGTCCGGGACCGGGGTGCCCTCGTCCTCCTGGCGCCGCCCGGCGCCGGGAAGACGACGCGCGTGCCGCCGGCGATCCTCGACGCGGGCCTCGCGGGAGACGGCGCGGTGGTCGTCCTGGAGCCCCGGCGGATCGCGGCGCGGGCCGCGGCGCGCCGGGTCGCCGCCGAGCGGGGGGGCGACGTCGGTGGCGAGGTGGGCCACGAGGTCCGTTTCGACCGGTGCACCTCCCCGGCGACGCGGATCCGCTTCGTCACCGACGGCGTCTTCCTCCGACAGGTGGCGGACGACCCCTTCCTGGCCGGTGTCGGCGCGGTCATCTTCGATGAGTTCCACGAGCGGAGCCTCGACCTCGACCTCTCTCTCGCCCTCGCGCGGCGCGTGCGGGACGAGGCCCGGCCGGACCTGCGGCTTCTCGCCATGTCCGCGACCGGGGAGGCCGCGCCGGCGGCGGCTTTCCTCGGTGGCGAGACCATCACGGCAGAGGGGCGCACTTTTCCGGTCGAAGTGGTCTTCCTCGACCGCCCGGACGACCGGCCGCTGCCGG
>JALOQY010000330.1 GCA_025459285.1 Planctomycetota bacterium
GCAGCGCCCGGCAGGCTTCCTCGCCCAGCAGGTGCGCCGTCCCCGCCCTGGTGGACACGCGCTCGCCCGTGAACAGTGTCACGCCGGTCTGCATGTCGAGCGGCAACGGGGCGAACATCCCGCCGTAAGCGCCGGCCAGGCCTTGCCGGTCCGCGATCCAACTCGCCGCCGCGGCCTTGTCACGCCTGGAGACGGGTTGGCCGGAGAACAGCACCGCGTTGATGCTGTCCAGCGTTGCGCCCAGGCTGTCGGGGTCGACCAACGCGCCATGCTCGGTGGCCATGGCGGAATGCTATCACCCGCTGCGCTCCACTCCACATGTGCGCAGGAGCCGGCCACCCGGCACTCGCTGCACCCGGGGCTGGCGGAGTTCCTGAAGGCGGCGGCTCTGAAGCCCGACCGCATCGCGGGTCCGGAGGTCTGGAAGGCGCTCACGGAGAAGGGCGCCTGGCCCGGGGCTCGGCCAGCCAGAAGGGCATCAACGCCCGCGGAGTCAACGCCCATCTCGCCATCCGGTTCGACGCGGCCGACGGTCGTGGAGGCTGAGAGCGTGAGCCGAACGCGCCGTCCCCCGGACGTCGCTCCGGCGGGGGAGGCGCCGAGGTTCACGAAGGACGCGCCGTGAAGCGGATCGCCCCGACCTGAAGGGTTGTCGGCCCCGGCGCCGGCATCAGTCCCGCTCCCCGACCTCGTCTTCAGCGGCGCCGGGGCCGACAACGAGGCCGCGCGGGATTTCTGTTCCCGCTCTGAGTCCATCCCGGTGGTCCTCCGACCGGATCCGCCAGGGCCCTGCGTTTCGACCCTCGAGCGTCCCGGATCCGGGGGGTGGGGAGCGTCCTGAAGGGCCTCGGTTCTCCGGGCCAGCTGGCGGCGGGGCGTGGCGGGCATCGAGGCGAGCGCATCGACCGCCGAGGGCCGGGACGTGGTAGACTGGGAGGGTCACGGGGCGAAGGAGGTGCGGCTTGGCGGGGGTGCGTGCCGGCATCGTCGCGATCCTCCTCGGCCTGCTGCCCGTCGCCACCGGCTCCCGGGCCGTGCCGGTGTCGGAGGGCCTCCGCGAGGTCTTCGTGTTCCACGGCGTGGAGCCCCTCGACCGGATCGAGGTGGAGCAACGGTCGCCGCGGCGCGCCGCGGCGGAGGCGGAGATCGGCACCGCGACGCTCCTCTTCACGGACGGGATGCAACTCCCGCTCGGCTACTCCCGGAGCCCCGGCGGAGGGTACCGCTTCCGCGCGGTTTCGCGCCACCTCGAACAGGCGGGCGGGCCCGCCCCGACGATCGACCTCTTCGTGGCCGCCGGCCCGGAGCCCGGCCCCGTCCGGTGTCTTCACCTGCTGCTGCGGCCGCCCTACGGGCCGGCGGTGAGGCGTAACGATCCGGCCCTCGTGACGCTCGAGCTGAGGCCGGACCCGGGGCTCTGGCTCGTGACCGGCGGCGGCGACCGCGTCCATCGCGATTCCTGGTACTTCCGTCCGGCGGCGGTGGCGGCGCTGCCGGACGGCTCCGCGGCCGTCGCCGTCGCCTATCGGCGGCGGCCGACGCTGCGCGGCGTCGAACCCTTCCGGACGCGGCTTCGGGACCGGGCCCGCCGTGATTTCACGCTTTGGGGGAACGTGGTCCCGCATCGGAACCTGTGCCTCGCCCGGTTCACTCCCGAGGGAGACCTGCGCTGGGTGAGAGCCATCGGAGCCGCCGTCGAGGGGTTGCCGCAGGTCGCCGCCCTTGCGGACGGCTCGGTGGTCGTCGCCGCGGCAGTCGCCGGGCTCGTGCGCCTCCCGTCCGAGGACGGAGAGGTGATCCACGCAGGGCAACGGGACGTGTACAGCCTCTTCGTCGCGCGCTACGAGTCCGACGGCCGTCTTGCCTGGGTCCGCGTCGGACGGGAGCTGGACACGCCGGTGTGGGGTCCGCTTCCGTGGGCGGGGGGAGTCGTCGGCCTCTCCGACGGACGGTGCGTCGTGGTCGGCGCCGGCAACCTCTGGTTCGACGCTTCCCCCGGGCCGCCTTGGATCACCTCATCGTCCTTCGCTCTCTGCTTCGATGAGACCGGGAAGATCCTCGGGGATACAACCGCGTTGATGTACCAGTGCCGGGTCACCCCGCCCTCCGCCGCCGATCCCGAGGCCTTCTTCGTGGCGAGCTTCGACTGGGTCTACACCGCCTTCGTCCGAAGGATCCGTGCACCGGACGTCATCGAGTGGACGGCGACGTTCCCTACCGCCTCCGAGATCCGCGTGGAGTCCGTGGCTCCGCTGCCCGACGGCCGCGTCGCCGTGCTCTTGACGGAGGACCCGTCGAGCCGGCCGCCCGACGCCGTCCAACGCCTCGTGTACCTCGGTACCGGCGGGGCCGTCCTGTCGGACACCCCGCTCGCGCCGGGCGGTGGGCTCGCCCAGGAACTCGTGGTCCATCCGGCGGGTGGCTTCCTGACGGTGGACACGACCGGTGACGCGTGGGACTACTGGTATGGCTCGACGCCGCGGGATCTCCTGCTTCGGCGGCGCGACGAGTCCGGGCGGATCCTCGCGAGCGTGACCGTCGCGGACCGCTGCGACTACGGGGTCGATGACTCCATTGCGCCATCGGCGGACTTCCTCACGATCGGGGTCTTCGTGCAGAACCGGACGATTCTGCATCCCGACGACGAGGAGAAGCGCACGCGTTGCTTCTCGGCGGGCGAGCAGGACCTGCTGCTTCTACGCGTGGAGTGGCCATGACCGTGCGGACCGGGCATGCGGCCGGTGCGAGACGGGCGGCGCTCGTCGCGCTCCTCGCCCTGCTCTCCGCGTCCGCCGGGCCGTCGGCCGGGCCTTCGGACGGCGCCGGGCGCGAGGTGTTCGTCTTCAGGGACGCGCCGCCGATCGACCGGGTCGAGGTGGAGCGGATCTGGCCGGCGGACCGGCCGGGGGGGGCCGAGCGGGGCACGGCGACCCTCCTCCTCTCCGACGGCACCATGCAGCCCCTCGTCGTGAGCCGGCGGCGGGGCCCGGCCGGCGGCGTGGACCGCTACGACCTCCGGACCATGCGCCGGCCCGGGTGGCCGGAGCGGCCGGCGCTGGTGTTTTCGATGCGGGCCGTGGCAGGCCCCGGGGCGGGCGCCGCGCGTCGCGTCGACGCACGCCTCGACGCCGCCGCCGGGGTCGCGGTCCGGCTCACCGATGCCTCCCGTGTCACGCTCGCCTTCCGCCCCCCGCCGGCCGCGGCGCCGCTCCATCTCGCGGTCCTTGCCAGCCGCCCCGGACCGGACTGCCGACTCGATGCCGGTCCGCTCGCGACCTTCCCCGACGGTTCGGCCGTTCTCGCCGTCCGACTGTCGGCGGGACCCGCCCCCGGCGATCGGCCGCCCTTCCCGCCGGCCGCTCCCTGGTGGCCGAGGAAGGACAGGAAGTCGCGCGAGGCCTGCGGGTTCGTTCGCCTGAGTCCGGACGGGGACGTCCTCTGGACGGCGCGCCTCGAGGCCGAGGAACTCCGGGACCGCCCGCGCATCGCCGCGGGCCCGGACGGTTCGTTTTTCGTCGCGGTCCCTTGCGGCGGCGAGACCGCCCTCGTCGGGGCCGACGGGCGGCGTCGCTCCCCGGGGTCGGCTTTCGAGGGCGGACTGGTCGTGGCCTGCTTCGATCCGGAGGGGGACTTGTCCTGGGTCCGGTACTCCCCGGACTGGGGGCCTTGGGTGCCGGCGCGGCTCCGCGGGATCCTGGCGCTGGCGGGGGGCGGAGCCGCCGTCGAGGGCTACTGCTACGGAAGACTCCGGTTCCCGCCCACGGTGCGAGAGTACGCGGAGTTCGTCCTCGAGTGGGCGGAGGAGTTCATCGTGGGGTTCGCGGCGGACGGCACCATCCGCGGGGGGCGGGGGGACCGCCTGACATCGACCTCGATCCTCGAGGTCGACGCCATGGCCCCGGCGGGAGAGGAATCCCTCCTGCTGGCGGGCCCCTTCCGCGAGGACCTCTCGTTCCCGGGCCAGTCTCCGCTCGCGCCGCGACACGGCACGGACGCCTTCGTGGCGCGGGTCCGCGCGACGGGGGAGACGGAGTGGGCGATCGACACCGGCGCCTTCCGACGGGGTTTCGGGCCTCCCGTCGTCGCGTCCTCGCCCGAGGGGGATACGCTCGTGGTCTTCCCGACCGACGCAGACCCCGCCGGCGGGTCCGGGCAGTCCTGCGCCGTGCTCGCTTTCGCCCGGCTCGGCCCGGACGGTGCCCGGCTCTCCGTCTCGTCCGTCGGGGACGCCCTCCGGACGCGCGTGGTCGGGCTCCTCCCCCTCGAGGGCGGGCGGTTTGTCACCGTGGAAACCACCGTGCCGGACGCGCTCTGGCCTTCCACGTCGATCTCCGATGCGGGCGGGCTGCGGGACCTCCGCCTCGTCCTCCGGGAGCGCGACGGCGCCGAGGCGGGCGCCACCGTCGTCGCGTCCGGTATCGAGTGGCCACTTGCGCTCGAGGGCGCGTCCGCCCTGCCATCGCTCCTCCTCGGCGTCACGTTCACCGACCGGCTCGACCTCTGTGCGGCCGATCCCGCAGCCGTCACGCGGCTCCATGCCCTGCGCGGGGAGGACTGGGGCCTTCTCGACCACGTCCTGTTCCGCGTGGACCTCAGCTTTCCTTGAGCCGGGGAGGCACGGGTGCCGGACACCATTCGCCAGGGGGATCGGAAGCGGTGGATGGGGGGGGACTCCCGGCCCGATAGTGCGTACACTCACTATCATGAAGAAGCCGGTTCCCGGGCTCGATGCCGAGCTCGCGGCGGCCGCACGGCTCGAGGCGCTGATCCCGGACGCCGTGCTCGTGGGGGGGACCGCGGCGGCGCTCCACGCGGCCCATCGAGTCTCGCTCGACGACGACCACGATGTCACCGATCTGCGCGGGCGGTTCGACGCCGTGCTCGCGGCGCTCGAGGAGACGGCCGGGTGGGTCACCGCCCGCGTGCAACGGCCCGTCCTCATCCTGGGTCGGCTCGACGGGATCGAGACGGGCATCCGGAACCTGATCCGATCGAAGCCGTTCGAGATCGAAGAAGTCCCGGCGGGCGGCCACAAGCTCCGCGTTCCCACGCTCGAGGGGATCGCGCGGATCAAGGCCTGGCTCTGCCTGATGCGCAACGCGACCCGGGACTACCTCGACTTCGCCGCCCTCGCGGACCGCCTCGGCGAGGAGCGCGC
>JALOQY010000045.1 GCA_025459285.1 Planctomycetota bacterium
CCGGCCGATGTGAACGCGGATGGGCATGCGGATCTCATCGTCGGGGCGCTGAACATGGACTCTTCTCACACGACCGGTTACGCGCAGGTCTTCTCGGGGAAGGACGGATCGACGCTGTACACCTTCTATCCGGACACCCGTGTCACGGAAACGAGCGTGGCCCGAGGCGGGGACATGAACGGGGACGGGTGTGATGACGTGGTTGTCGGGGCGGCTCGCGCAGCCAGCCAAGGCTCGGGGGCGGTGTACGTCTACTCGGGAAAGGACGGGTCCCTGCTCCATTCCGGGTGGGGCGACGGCACGGTCATTGTGAAACTGGGCGCCCACGTCGCCGGGGGCGGGGACGTGGACGGAGACCGCTGCCCGGACTTCGCGGCGACCGGCGGCGGCATCGTCTCCGGGGTCGACGTGGGCGCCGTGCGGGTCTACTCCGGCAACGACGGATCAGTTGTCCACACGTTCTACGGACCGGGGGCACGCGCCTCGACCGGACTCCAACCGATTTGCCCCACGGTGAGCATGTCGGGGGACGTTGACGGGGACGGCTGCGCGGACATAGCCGTTGGTTGGGTCTACATCGGCAGTACCACACCCCTTTATGTCGCGGACGGCTCCGTAACGGTCTACTCGGGGGTGGACGGAGGGGTCATCTACACGGTCGACGGGGACGGGGCGGGAGACGGCTTCGGATGCGCGGTCGGCCTCTCTCCGGCCGGCGACCTGCTGGTCGGCGCATGTTATGCGGACTCCAACGGCACCGACTCGGGTTCCGTCCACGTCTACGAGCTGTCCGGCCCGAAGGGGACGATGCGGATCGACTCCGGGGCGGTGGCGACCGCCTCCACTTCGGTGGTCCTCTCCTTCGCCTTCGAGGAGCGCGATCCGGCGCTTTCGGACATCCGGGTCCGCGACAAGGGCGGCAACTGGACCGACTGGACGGACCCGGTGTCGAAGATGGACTGGACGCTCCCCTCCGGGGAGGGCGTGAAGGTGGTGGAAGCGGAACTGCGCGACACGGGGGGGACCACGCGCCGGATCAGCGACTCGATCGTCCTCGACCAGACCCCTCCGACCGGCTCCATCGCCCTCTCCCTCGGGGCGGCGTGGACGGACTCCGTGTACGTGGTGGTGGAGTGCAGTTTCACCGATGACGGGTGCGCGATCTCCCACGTGCGCCTGCGCAACGAGGGTGGCTCGTGGTCGGACTGGTTACCCGCCGCGGGGCTCGTCGTGTGGGCGTTGCCGGGAGGGAATGGCCTGAAGACGGTGGAGGCGCAGGCGCGGGACGAGGCGGGGAACGTATCGGGGATCATGTCCGACTCCATCGGCCTCGACGCGACCCGCCCGGTCGCGTCGGTGACGATCAACGGGGGGGATGAGCACACCGGGACGACGGAGGTGACGCTCCGAATCACGGCTGAAGACGAGGGCGGCTCGGGCCTCTCCGGCATGCGGGTGAAGCAGACCGCGGTGGCGAGCTGGGACGGGGAGTGGCTTTCGATCCCGGAGGCCCTGGTGTGGGAGCTTCGCTCGTCGGAGGGGACGCAGAGCGTGGACGTGCAGGTGCGGGACGCGGCGGGGAACATCTCGGAGATCGCGCGGGACACCATCGTGCTCGACCGGACGCCGCCGGTGCTGGAGGGGTTCACGGTGAACGGTGGCTGGCCTTACGTGCTGCCGGGAGAATTGGTGCGAGTGACCGTGACGGCCCGGGAGGGAGTGGGCGGCTCGGGGTTGGAGGCCATCCGGCTCACGACGGACGGGGGGACGACGTACTCGGAGTGGCTGCCGTTCACGTCCGGCGAGCCGGTGGAGGTTCCGAGGCCGGCGGTAGTCGGCCCCCTGTCGGTGCGGGTGATGGTGCGGGACCGGGTGGGGAACAAGTCGAAGCTCTCGGCGGCGGTGGAGACGGTCCTCGTGGAGGCGAAACCGCCGTGGCTCGGTTCATCGGGTTCCTTCTCGGGGAGCATGGAGGACCGGAGGGACGTGGACGCGGTGGCTCTGGACCTCGCGAAGGGAGACCTCCTTGCGGTGCGGGTGAAGGCGTCGGCGACCCCGGACCGGAAGGCCCCCTTCCCGCTGGTGCTGGACCTCGTGCGTCCCACCGGGGAGCGGCTCGTGACCGGGATCGGAGCCGGCGGGCTGCCGGCCTTTTTCGTGCCGAGGACGGGACGGTACTTCGTCGTGCTGCGGGAGGAGGGGGAGGGCTCGGAGACGGGGATGTACTCGCTTTCGCTGTCGGTGAAGCCGCCGGCTTCGAACGCGAAGGGCAAGGGGGTGGCGGCGGGCGGGGAGGTTTCGTTCGAGGCGGTGGCGGGTGCGGTGTTGAAGGGGAGCCTGAAGGGCGCGGGCTTCGATCCGTCGACGGTGGTGCTGATCGGCCCGGATGGGGCGGCCGCGGCCACGGTGACGGGCAAGCCGGGGAGCGCGAAGATCGCGGCGGTGCTCGGTGAGACGGGGACGTGGCGGATCACGTTCGCCGCCTCCGGCCCCGTGGCCGCCTCGTGGTCCCTCAAACGCCCGAAGGGAGCGGTCCTTTCGGAAGAGTGACCTGCGGCCCCGCGACCCTTGCCGCCTCCATGATCTCTCGATGGAGCCGGACATTCGCGACCATCGTCTCCCGGCAGTTCGCCGGTGCGTGCTCCACCATCTCGAGGAGGAACCGCTTCGCCTCGCAGAGATGGGTCCGGTCTCCGGTGGCCCGCCACAGGAGATATCTCGTGCGCGGGGTGTCCGCGGATTCCCCGGCGGCAGCGAACGCGCCCGCGGCGGCCGCGCCGTCCCCTCCCGGGAGACACGCCGCGAGGGCCTCCGCGCGGGCGGTTTCCGCGGGTCGGCCCTGCTCGCGAAGGAGAGCGAGCGCCTCGTCCACCGCGACTCGCGCTCCCGCCGTGTCCCCCGTGCGCCACCGGATCTCGGCCAGGTCCGTGAGCGTGTCCGCGATCCCCGGACCGTGGCCGATGGTCCGGCGGTGGGCGAGCACCTCCTCGTGGAGATGGCGCGCCGCATCGTCCTCGCCCTCCGCTTCGAAGAGGCTGGCCAGAGCCGACCGGGCACTCCCCTCGATGTACCGCGCCCCGAGCGACCCGCAGAGCGCGAGGGCCGACTCGAGCAGCCCCCGGGCCCGGTCCGGCATCCCGAGGTCGGTCCAGAGGATGCCCAGCATGATCTGGTTGACCGCTTCGCTCAGGCGCTCGCCGGTCTCGCGGAACAGCGCCAGGGAGCGCTCGGAGTACGCGAGCGCCTCGGCGTAGCGTCTCCGCGCCTGCAGGATGGTGCCCAGGTTGCCCGTGGCGCGGGCTTCGTTCTCCCGGTCCCCGATCTCGCGACTCAGCTCGAGCGAGCGCTCGTAGAGCCCCGAGGCCTCATCCCGAAGCCCCTGCGCCTGCAGGATGGTGCCCAGGTTCCCCGCGTCCCGGGCCTCTCCCTGCCGGTCACCGATCCGCCGGCTCAGTTCCAGGGACCGCTCGAAGTGCGTCCGCGAGTCCGCGATGCGCCCGCGGCTCTCGAGGGCGATGGCGAGGTTGCCGTTGGCCGCCGCTTCCGCCTGGCCGTCCCCGATCTCACGGCTCGCGGCGAGGGACCGCCGGAAGAGATCGATCGACTCCTCGCGGCAACCCCGCCGCCCGAGGATGAGGCCCAGGGCATTCAGAGCCCGGAACTCCGACCGGCGGTCGCCCATCTCCCGGGCCAGGTCGACGGCCCGCCGCAGGGCCTCTTCCGCTTCCTCCCGGCGGCCGGACCGGAACAGGACCGTCCCGAGGACGACCGCCGCCCGGCCCCTCATCTCGCCGTCCCCCGCCTCACCGGCCAGGCGCTCGACCTCCCGGGCCATCTCCTCCTGGCGCGCCCGGCGGCCGAGGCGCTCCAGGGGTCCGCTCAGCGCGCACATGCGCAGCAGGATCTTCGCGCGGGCGGCGCCGGCGAGCAGCCCCGGCTCGACCAGCGCCCGGTCGGCCAGCCCCACCGCCCGGTCGTTCTGGTACCCCGCGTCCAGGTGGTCGAGGGCCGCGTCGAGGTGCGGAAGGGCCCGCTCCCCCTGCCCGGCCCGCAACCAGTGCTCGCACAACTCGACCGCCTCGGCACCCGCGGGCCGCGGGTGTCGCACCGCAAGCACCCCGGCGATCGCCCCGTGGTACTCCGCCTTCAGCGCATCGAGCAGGCTCCCGTACAGCGCCTCCTGGACCTGGTGATGGTCGAACTCCACGAACCGCCCCGCCGAACGCACCAGACGGTGGGCCCTTTCGATCTGCCCCAGCCTCTTCAGCGCCGACACCCGGGGAACACCCGCCGCCTCCGCCACCAGCGTCGGGTCGAACGCGTACCCGCAGCACGCCGCGACGTCCAGCAGGTCCCGGTCGGCGGTCTCGAGCCCCGCGATCCGGCCGTTCACCAGGTCCAGCACCGAGCCCGGCACCGCGAGGTCCCGGATCACCCTCGTCGTGGCCCACGTCCCGTCGGGTTGCTGCGCGATGAACTGCCCCTCCTTCAGCCCCCGGATGATCTCGAAGACGAAGAACGGGTTCCCGTCCGATTTCTCGGCGATCCGCGCCGACAGCTCTTCCGCGAGGTGCCGTGACCGGAACGCATCCACCAGCAGCCGCACGAGGTCCTTCGGTCCGAGTCGCGGAATCTCCATCCGCCCCGCCTGAGGCAGTCGGGCGAGGCCGGAGAGCCAGGGTTCCGGCAGGCCCGGCCGCGCGGTCCCCAGAAGCAGGATCCGGTGGTCCGGCACCGCCAGAGAGAGCGCCGCGAACAGTGCCCGCCCCTCCTCCGGGGCGAAGTGGAGGTCCTCGATCAGCACGATCGTCACCCGCTCCCGGGACAGCGCCCGCGTGGCGTGCACGAAGACCGTGTGGATCGAGTCCTTCCGCAGCGGCTCATTCCCCTCCGGCGCCGGCTCCCCCCGCAGCAGTGCCGCGAACGCCGGGATCAGCACCGGCGTGGCCGTCAGGTATCCCTTCAGTGTCTCCGCGAGCCCCTCCGCGCCGAACTGCTCCCGGTAGGCCGTGCTCCACGCCCCCGACGCCGTCGCGGCTCCCCCCGGCGGGTAACTCCCGAAGAGGAAGTGCACCTCCTCCCCCGCCGACGAGAGCTGGCCCACGAACTCGTCCACCAGCCGCGTCTTCCCGATCCCCGCCTCCCCCTCGATCAGGAGGACCCGGCCATCCCCCGCCTTCACCACCTCGTAGAGCGTCCGGAGTCTCGACAGCTCCGCCTCCCGGCCGTACACCGCCGTCTCCCGCGGGATCCGCACCCGCCGCAGCGGCCGCTTCGTCGCCGCCCGGATCGTCTTTGCCCGCTCCGGCCACCACGTCCCACCTTCCCCCTCCGTGAGGACCGAGAGAAGGACCGACGCCGAACCGAACCGCTTCGTCCGGTCCCTCGAGAGCAGGGCGTGCACCACCTCCTCGAAGAACGCCGACACCTGCGGGTTCCGCTCCCCGAGCCGCCGGGGCTCCTCCGTGAGGATCCGCGCCAGCACCGCCCCGAAGCTGTCCCCCGGGTACGGGTGCTCTCCACAGGCCAACTCGTACAGGACGACTCCCAGCGAGTAGAGATCGGCGCGCGGGTCGATCGTGCCGCCGTTGACATCGAACTGCTCCGGACTCGCGTACTTGACGCTTCCCACGAAGGCGCCCGTCCGCGACAGCCGTAACGTCCCGTCGAGGAGCCGCGCCACCCCGAGGTCCATCACCTTCACTTCGTGGTCCTTCGAGATGAGCACGTTCTCCGGCTTCAGGTCCCGGTGCACCGCCCCCGCCCCGTGGATTGCCATGAGCCCCTTCGAGACCTCCCGCCCCACGTGGCGACACAGTTCCTCCGGCAACCGCGAAAGCTCATCGAGGAGGTCGCGCAACGTCTGCCCCTGCACGTACTCCATCACCAGGAACGCGCAGGGCGCGCCGTCCACGATCACCTGATCGCAGTCGAGGGTCCGCACCACGTTGGGGTGCCGGAGGCTCCTCCCGATCTCTGCCTCCCGGAGAAACCGCCGGAAGAACCCCGGTGTCTCGAGCAGGTGCGGGTGTATGACCTTCAGGGCGAAGCGCTGTTCGCCCTTCTCCGCGAGATAGACCCGTCCCATGCCTCCCGAGCCCAATCCGGTGAGGAGTCGGTATCCGCCGATGGTCCGCCCGGCGATGTCCGGCACCGGCGCACGCGGCCCTCCCGGTGGCGTGCGGAAGCCGATCCGCAGCGCCCGGTCCAGCCGATCCGGTCCAGCCGGCCCATCGTCGTCCATGGGCGAACCTCCCCGACAGAGTCCACCGCGGACCGCTTTTTCATCACGAAAGGCTCTGGAGCAACCGTTCGCAGGCCTCCTCGACCTCGTCCCGGGTGCCGGGCTGGTGGAAGGCCACCACTTCCATCAGCGCCTCCCGGAACTCCAGGCGGGCCTGCCGGTACTGGTTGTGCACCCGCTCGGGCGCCTCGCCCCACTTCTTCGCGATCTCGCGGATCGGCAGCCCCTCGCGAAACCGGAGCTGGAGAAGGGCGAACCGCCGCTGGAAATCCCCCCCGCGCTCTGCCGCACGATCCTCGTGGCGCGCCGCACCGCCTCCCGGACCATCGCCTCGGCGAAGGCCTGGTCGAAAGCCGTCGAGAGTCCCGGGTCGTCCGCCGGCAGATCGTCCAGCGCCGGCTCCACGGCGGGCGGGATGTCCCGGTGCCGGGCGTGGCGCCGTTCCACCTGCAGGGCGGTCTTCCTCAGGATACCCCGGAAGAAGGCGCGGAACCCCCCGGGCCACGCCGAGTCGGCCCGCGAAAGGGCCCCGCCCTCCTTCAGGCAGGCGAGCAGCACATCCTGCGCGGCGTCCTCGACCTCGAAGACGAGGGGCGAACTCCGCCAGCGCGTGGCGAAAAAGGCCCGGGCCACCGGACCGTAGAGCAGGGCGAACTCCTCCTGCTCCGGAGCGGCCCCCGCCGCGGCACGCCGGATGAGGGTCCAGCGCGTGGCTTCCCCGAGTGTCATAGCCCGGATTCTCCCGAAAACCAGGCGCGCGGGCAAGCGGAAGTCACGCGAGAACCCCCGACCGGCAGACCCCTCAGGGGGGAAACGGGAGCACGGTGGTCCGGAAGCGAAGGAGGTGGAGCGTGAACATCGGAAGCGGAGTTTGACGGATGGTCGTACTCGCAGTGCTGTGCGGGTGGGGAGCGGGGCCGGTCTCGGGCGCGAAGCCGGGCACTCCACCGCCGCGAGCGCGAAGACGAATCTGACGGGCGACACGTCCGCCTGGTGCAATCTGGGCGGCGCGCGCTGACCGGCTTCGTGAAGCGACCTCGGGCGAACCGCAGGGCCTCTCTCCCGGAGGCCCCGCGCCCGCCCGGGCCTCGAACGGGTGACCGCCGGTTCCGCGGGACGGTACGAGGGGCCGGAGCCTGGTCGCAGGGAGCCGGACGCGATGGATGCGCGGGAGGCAGGCGGCTGCCCGGACCGCGGCGAACCCGCGGGGGGAGACCGGGCGCTCAGCGTCCCGAGGGCCCGTTCACGGAGGTGGCATGTCGGGCCCAGAGCGCCTCCAGGTCGGCGTCCGAAGCGTCCGTGAGATCGAACGCGTCCAGCGCGAGGAGGCCGGGCGGGCGGACGGCCAGCGTCCTCCCGTCCTTCAGCCGGACGTGGACCGAGCCGTCCACGAGTGCTGCGCCCTCCACCCGCCAGGCATTCGGGAGGCGCGCATGGAACCGCACCCAGCCGCACTCGCCCTTCAGGTGGTTGAAGAGATCGACGATGTGGCCGTAGTGGGTGTCACGGCGGACCGTGACCGTGATCTGCTCCGGCTTCCACATGAAGTCCGCATGCCGGCGCTTCCAGGCGATCTCCGCGTCCGTGCAAGCCCCGACCCAAAGCACCAGCACAAGAAGGCCGGCACCTCTCCGCGTGACCATACTGGCAGCCTATCAGGGGAAAGGGTCACACCGCACAGATCGTCCTTGGCCCCGACAGGCTGCCAGTTTTCGGATTTCGCGGGCTTCCTGGCCCGGTGTCTCCTTTTCATCTGGCCCTGAGGTCGCAAGCGATGCGGGAGTAGATGAAAGCAGGGGACCTCACGAGTCCCTGCCGTCCGCGGGGCAGGTCGTTGAACAGGTCTTCGGCCAGACTGAATTGCGAGCGAATTCCACCAGTTCCCGCACCGAAGCCTAGTGAAGGTCCAGGGAGAGTGGTCGATGATCTGCACCACGCGAAAGCTCCTGAGACTCTGCGCCGCCCGGAACTGAAGCAGGACCGGGCATCCTCATCGGCCTGGCCACATGGCCGTTTCAAGCCGTTGAATGCCAGCAGCCCGTCGCCGAGAGGCCTCCGCGCGCATGAGGGCTCAGGCCGACGGGCTGTTAGCGGAGCATCCAGAGGCTCGCGGCCATCAGCATCGAACCGAGGATCACGCCGAGGATCGGCACGTGGTCGTGGTGGAACTCCTTCGCGGCGGGCACCAGCTCGTCCACGGCGATGGAGACCATGAACCCCGCCACGAGGCCGAGGAAGAACGCCACGACGCCGGGCGTGAGGAACGGCCATAGGACGAGGGCGGCCAGGGCCGCTCCCGCGGGCTCGCTGAGCCCCGACAGGAGCGCCCACTTGAAGGCCTTCCCGGGCTTTCCGGTGGCGGCGTAGATCGGCGCCGCCACGGCGAGCCCCTCGGGCACGTTGTGGATGGCGATCGCCACGGCAATCGCCCCGCCGAGGCGCTCCTCCATCATCGTCCCCGCGAAGGTGGCGAGCCCTTCCGGAAAGTTGTGGATGGCGATGCCCAGGGCCACGAGGAGCCCGGTGCGCACGAGCTTCCCCTGCTTCTCCGTGTGGTCCTCGTGGCCGGCGAACTCGTGCGGGACGAACATGTCCACGAGGAACAGGAGCCCCATCCCCGCGAAGAAGGCGAGGTGCGCCCGGAGGAAGTCGAGCCCCTCCACCGCGGCCGGAAGGAGTTCCACGAAAGAGACGTGGAGCATCACCCCCGCCGAGAACCCGAGCGTGAACCCCATGAACTTCGGGCCGGGCGAGCAGCGCGATCCAGATGTTCCCGTTCATCGCGGGCGGCCTCCCTTCGTCTGCGGTTCGAACCGGTAGGCTTCCGGCAGCAGATCCGCGAGGCGCCACTCCCTCCGTTCGCCCCGCTCGTTCTCCGAGACGATGCGGATCCCCGGAGCGAATTCCGAAAGGACCTGCCGGCAGTGGCCGCAGGGAGGGACCGGCGACCGCCCTTCGGCCGCCACGGCCAGCAGCTTGAACTCCCTCTCTCCCGACGACAGCGCACCATAGAGCGCGCACACCTCCGCGCAGAGGCAGACCTTCGCCGTGCCGGTCTCGATGTTGCAGCCCGTGTAGACCCGCATTCCCGGGGTGAGGACCGCCGCACCCACCCGGTACCCGGACAGGACGGGCAGGGCATGCTCCCGGGCCTCCCACGCCTCACGGACCATCGCCGCCGTCATGACCTCTTCCTCGGTCACGAGATCCCCTCCAGTTCCCCGATCGAGCGGACCAGCCGTCGGAGCAGGTCCCGCAGGAGCGGCTCGACCCGCGCCCCGGTCTCCGTGACCTCCTCGTGCGTGAGCGGCTGGTCGAGCAGGCCCGCCGCGAGGTTCGTGATCAGCGAGAGAACCAGCACCTTCGCTCCGGCGTGGCGCAGGGCGATGACCTCCGGGACGGTGCTCATCCCCACCGCGTCGGCCCCGAGGACCCGGAGCATCCGGATCTCGGCGGGCGTCTCGAAGCTCGGCCCGGCGAGCGCCGCGTAGACGCCCCGGCGCAGGACGACTCCCGCCGCGTCCGCCGCCGCCCGGGCCGCGTCGGCGAAGGCCCGCTCGTGGACCGCCGTCATGTCCGGAAACCGCGGGCCGAGGCCGTCGAGGTTGGCCCCGCGGAGCGGGTTCCCGCCCATCAGGTTCAGGTGGTCGGTGACGAGCATCACGTCCCCCGGCCGGAAGCCGTCGCGGATCCCCCCGGCGGCGTTCGTGAGCACGAAGGCCCGACAGCCGGCGAGGGCCAGCGTCCGCACCGGCCGCGCCACCTCTGCCATGGACCAGCCCTCATAGTAGTGGGCGCGCCCGGCGAGCGCGGCGACCGGCACCCCGCCGAGGCGACCGGCGACGAGAGATCCCTCGTGGCCGGCCACCGCTACACGCGGCCAGTGCGGGACCCGCTCGAAGGGAACACGGACCGGCTCCTCGATCTCCGCCACGAGTCCTCCGAGGCCGGAGCCGAGGACAAGGCCGAGGCGCGCGTCGGGACCGACCTGCCCGCGGACGAAGTCCGCGGCCTCCCGGATCCTGTCGTATTCGTCAGTCATGGATCAGCATCCCCGCCACGGCGGCGGTCATGAAGCACGCGAGGGAGCCGGCCACAACGGCCCGAAGCCCCATGCGCGCGAGTTCCGACCTCCGTCCCGGGGCGATCCCGCCGATGCCGCCGATCTGGATCGCGATCGAGCCGAGGTTGCTGAACCCGCAGAGCGCGTACGTGAGGATCATCACGGTTCTCGGGCTCAACTGGTCCATCTCCCTCGTCATGTTCATGTAGGCCACGAACTCGTTCAGGACGGTCTTCTGGCCGAGCAGGTTACCGGCTTCGAGGCAGTCGTGCCACGGGATGCCCATGGCGAAGGCGATGGGAGCGAAGACGAAGCCGAGGATCCGCTCCAGGGACAGTTCCGCGGAGAACCAGCCTCCCACGGCGCCGAGCCCCCAGTTCAGCATCGCGACGAGGGCGATGAACGCGAGGAGCATGGCCCCCACGTTGAGGGCAAGCTTCATCCCGTCACCGGCGCCCTGGCAGGCCGCGTCGATCACGTTCGCGGTCGGCTTCTCCACCACCATCGTCACCTCGCCCGCGGTGAGGGACTCCTCGGTTTCGGGCCACATGATCTTCGCGATGACGAGCGCCGCCGGCGCGCTCATCACGGAGGCGCTGAGCAGGTGGCCCGCGCTCACCCCCATGCCGACGTAGGCCGCGAAGACCCCTCCGGCGATCGTGGCCATGCCCCCGGACATGAGCGTGAAGAGCTCGCTCCGGGTCATCCTCTCCACGTAGGGCCGGACGACGAGCGGGGCCTCCGTCTGCCCCACGAACACGTTGGCGGCCGTGGCCAGCGACTCGCCCCCGCTGGTCCGCATCAGCCGGTGCATGACGAAGGCCATGGCCCAGACCATGCGCTGCATCAGGTTCAGGTGATAGAGCACGGCCATCAGCGCGGAGAAGAACACGATCGTGGGCAGGATCTGGGTGGCGAAGACGAAGCCCATTCCCCCCTCCGCGTCCGCCAGCCGGCCGAAGACGAACTCGCTGCCGGCCTTCGTGAAACCGAGGAGGACGTTGAAGCCGTCCTTCAGCTTGTCGAAGAGCCACCGGCCGGGCTCCGTCTTCAGGACGAGCACGCCGAACAGGATCTGGAGTCCGAGTCCGGAGGCGATGAGCCTCGCGTTCAGGGCGCGCCGCCGGTTGTTCGAGATCGCGAAAGCCAGGAGGAGGAGGAACAGGAGTCCGAAGGCACTGACGAACCTCTCCATTCAGACCTCCCCGGGGACGAGCGCCCGTTCATCCCGTGTGACCCGGCTCTGGACCGCCGCGAACATGGCGTGCGATTCTTCCCGGCCCGCAACGGTCGGTCAACCTTGCGCGACCCGCGCGAGTCTGCGAACATCCTCGTTCGTTCCGGAGGATCCATCCATGTCGAAGCACACCCTGGCCCTTTTCCTCGTTCTCATCGCCTTGGCCGCCTGCCAGAAGAAGGGCGGCGAGCCCGCGAAGACCCCCGCGACACCCGCTCCCCCCGGCGCCGCCGCGACCGAGGAACCCACGGTGCCGTTCCTCGTGAAACTGGAGACCACCTGCGGCGACATCGTCGTCAAGGTCCATCCGGACTGGGCGCCCATCGCCGCGAAGCGGTTCAAGGAACTCGTGAAGATCGGTTTCTACGACGGCTGCCGGTTCTTCCGCGTCGCGAAGGGCTTCGTCGTGCAGTTCGGCATCAACGGCGACCCGACCCTCAACAGCCGCTGGGCGGAGTTCGGGATCCGGGACGAGCCGGTCAAGGTGACGAACCGGAAGGGCACCCTGACCTTCGCCATGTCCTCGGCCCCCAACTCGCGGACCACCCAGCTCTTCTTCAACATGCGTGACAATTCCGGCCTCGATCCGCGCGGTTTCGCCCCCTTCGCGGAGGTCGTGGAAGGCTGGGATACGGTGGAGCGGATCAACCCCAAGTACGGCGAGCAGCCGAGCGCCGAACAGGGCCGGATCAACGCCGAGGGCAACGCGTTCCTCGATGCCGCCTACCCCGGACTCGACCATATCCGCAAGGCGACGATCCTGCCGTAGCAGCCTGCCCGGGCCAGGGACGACCTCTGCGATGCGACCCTTCACCCCGACAGGCAGCCAGCGGAATCACCGGGCGTCCTTCGGACTTCTGGACTCCGGACCCGGGTCTGCGATACACTCGGGTTTTCGAGGGTCGGAAGCGACCCGCGCGCCCGTAGCTCAACTGGACAGAGTAGCGGGCTTCGAACCCGTTGGTTCCAGGTTCGAATCCTGGCGGGCGCGCCAGCTTCCGGGACGACACTTTTCCATCTGCCCCCTTGGCTCAATTGGTAGAGCAGCGGACTCTTAATCCGCGGGTTGTAGGTTCAAGTCCTACAGGGGGTACCAGCATACGACGAGGCCCGGTCGGGCGGAATGCCCAGCCGGGCCTCGCTCCATCTCGGGGGCCGGACCCCGGATCGGGTCACACGTCCGGATCGCATCACGCCCGGACGGCCACGCACAGACGGGCGGAGCGGGCGCGCGGGTTAGAACGGCACTCCTCCGGGGACGGCCGGATCGGTGGTTCGCCCACCGACGCGTAGAGACCGGCCTCCCGCCCCGCCGCGAAGGCCGACGCCACCCGCTCCTCCTCGCCGCCGTGGAAGCACAGGATCCCCGCCCGGCCGCCGGACCGGAGGAGCCACGGAAGGTCGCGGAGGAGCTGGGCCAGCGCCTCGTCCTCCCGGTTCACCGCGATGCGGATCGCCTGGAAGGTCCGCGCCGCCGGATGGCGCGTGAACGCGTCCGGCTGCCGGAACCCGCGGGGATCGAAGCCGAGCGCCCGCAGCACCACCCCCGAAAGATCCCGGGTCGTGAGGATCGGCGGCCCCGAGAGGACCCTCGCCCGGATCGCCCGCGCGACCTCCGCGGCGGACGGCTCCTCCCCGTGCGTCCCGAGGACCCGGCGAAGCTCCTCCTCCGGAACCGACGCGATCCACTCCGAAGCCGTCTTTCCCTTCGAACGGTCCATCCGCATGTCCAGCGGCCCCTCGCTCTTGAACGAGAAGCCCCGCTCCGGCCGGTCGATCTGCATCGAGGACAGACCGAGGTCGGCGAGCAGCACGTCCACTCCGTCGAGGCCCTCCGCGGCCAGGACCCGGCCCGCTCCCGCGAAGTTGGTCCCGTGCGCCCGGATGCCGATCCCCTCTCCGGCGAGGAGCGAGACGGTGCGGTCGAGCTCCTCCCGGTCGCGGTCGAGACCCAGGACCACCCCGGCCGGTCCCACCGCCGCGGCGAGCGCCCGCGCGTGGCCTCCCCGGCCGACCGTGCAGTCGAGCACCACCTCACCGGGCGCGGGACGCAGGGCGGCGAGCACCTCCGAGAGCAGGACGGGGCGATGGGTTCCCGCCGGCGTGTCTCCCCGTGCGGCGACCTTCGCCTGCTCCTCGGGGTATCGCTCCGGGTCGAGTTCCTTGTAGCGCTCGTCGAAGCGGCGGGGGTGGGTCCCTCGATAGCGTCTGCGCCGGCCCGGACGAGGAAGGGGCGGCCCCGACATTGCCGCTCCTACCTGAGCGCCCGCCGGACGACGTCGAGGGCGACCTTGCGCGCCTCCTCCGGAGCCCCGGGGTCGTAGGTGAGGGGGAGTCCGGTGATCCGGGCTATGGCCGCCACCGCGGCGGCGACCTGCTCCGGGCTCCTCGATTCGAACCACCGCAGGAGCGCCGGATGCGCCTCCTTGCCAAGGTCGCTCAGTCGCCGGACGGCCACCGACCGGGCCGCCTCGTCGGGGTCGTCGAGGCCGGCCACGAGGCGCTCCGCTTCGCCGGGCGCCGGGGTGACCGGGGCTCCCCCCCGGCGCCCCTCGGCCGCCGCGTCGAGTACCTCCTGCGCCGCCTTGCCCCACTCCTCGGTGGGCAGCAGGGTCACGACCACCTCTTCGGCCTCGTCGAACCGGGAGAGAGCGACGAGACACCACGCCCGCTCGAGGAGCACGGCGGACGACCCGCCGTTCTTCAGGGCCGCGAGGGCCGCGAGCCCTGCCCCGGCGTCTCCGGTCGCCCGCGAGGCCCGGGCCAGGAGCAGGGCCTTCGCCTCCAGGTCCGTCTCCGCGGGCAGCACCTCCGGCACTTCGTCCCGGAGGACCTTCAGGACCTCTTCATGGCGACCGGCCTCCGACAGGCAATGGGCGAGGTCCATCGCCACCTGGATCCGCAGTGCCGCCGTCTCCGCCGGCCACGTGAGCTCCTGCGCGTCGAGCACCATCCGGGCCGCTTCGATGCAGCGCTCGCACATCCCCTCACGGCAGATGGCCCGCACGAAACCGGCCGCCCGCACCGCATCCCCCGCGCCGATGAGGTCCGTCTTGAGGAAGTTCCTGACCGCCTCCTGCCAGAATTCCTCGTCGCGGAGTCGGGCGGCGATCTCCGGGATCGCCGCCTCCCCCCGCAACCGGAGAAGCGAGCGCGCCGCGGCCAGGCGGACGCGGGGGGAGGGCTCCACGTCGGTCAGTCGCTGCCGGAGCATCTCCACGACCTTCCCCGGCACCTCGCCTTTGGCCCGACCGAGTTGCGTGGCGGCGATGACCCGCACGGACTGGTCCTCGTCCACGAGACCGAAGACGCACAGGGCGTCGATCGCCTCCGGGACGCCGGAAGGGACTCCGACGATGCCCAGCGTGCTCGCCGCCTCGCGGCGGATGCGCTCCGAACCGCGGCCGCCCTTCAGCAGTTCCGCGAGGGCGGGGATCGCCGAGCGATCCTCCGGGTATCCCCGGAGAAGCTGGACGAGGCGCACCATCACCCGTTCTTCGGGGTCCCCGGCGCGTATCTTCTCCCCCACCCACGCGGCGAGCCCGTTCCCGATGGCCTCCAGTGCGTCGAGGATCGCGATCCGCAGGTCGGGAAGCTCCCCTCCCAGACGGTCGAAGAGAGCGGTCAGCCCCTCCACCGCGCGCCGGTCGCGGAGCGCGCCCAGCGCCGAAACCGCCGCCGACCGCACTCCGGCGTCCTCTTCCGCAAGGCACATCGACACGCGCTCGAAGGCCGTGTCCGCCGCCTCGGCGCGCACCGTCTCCACGAGGGCCCGTACCGCCCCGAGCAGGGCGACCCGTACCGCGGCGTCCCGCTCTCCGGCGAGTCCGGCCAGAACAGCCGCCGCCGCCCGGCCGCGCGCGCGCGCCTCCCCCGGTCCCTCGCGATCGGCGAAGGGGTACACCGCCAGCCGCTCGGCCCCCAACCGCCGGACCTCCGGGACGTCGGCGCAGGCGAGGTAGAGCGCCACGAGATTCTCCGCCGAGGCCTGCTCCAGCATCCGGCGCGCGAACTCGAGGAAACGGCGGCTCGCCCCCGCCTCGTCCCCGCCCGAAGCACCGGCGAGGGCCTCGCGGAGCATGGACTCGAGGTCCTGCCCCTTCCGCTCGACGAAGTACGACTCGGCCTCCACGGCGTCCCGGAATCGCACCGGGAAGACCAAGAACAGCGCCTCGCGCGCCGGACCGGCGAACGGCTCCTCGCCCGCGCTCCAGAGCCGGATCAGCGCCTCCGCGGCATCCCGCGTGGCGATCTGCGCGAGGAGACGGATCGCGAGGAGACGCCGGCCGGGGTCCACCACGAGATCCGCGGCGGTCGCCGCGAGCCGCCGCGCGAGATCGGGCAGGCGCGAGTGACGGAACGAGGACTCCGCGCGCGCGAGGAATTCCGGCTCGTCCGCGGAGAGGATCGCGGACAGCACGTCTTCGTAGAGGGCGAGGGCCGGGTGACCTACCGCGGCGGTGACGACGGCCAGTCGGGTCTCCAGCGAGGTCTTGGGGTCCGAGAGGATCTGCCGCAATCCGTCGAGTCCGATCGGGTCCCCGCCGAGGATGACCCGAAGGATCTCCTGGGCGCGGAAGGAAATCGGACTGGTTTCATCCTGAATGACGCGCAGAGACCGCAGGATATCCGATTCCGGCGAGGCTTCCTGCGCCGCCAGGGGCATTGCCGTCACGGCCAGGATCGCAACGGTGAACAACCTTTTCATTCCAGGCCCCGCCTTCACACGCGCCCGCCGTCACACCGGACGGATTGTAGCACGGGGCCGAAGGACCTCCGTCTTCAGTATCCGAGAGCGTCCAGCACCCGGTCCGCCACGGCCTCCGGGCCGGCCACCGCCGCGTCCACCGACTCCTCCGCCACCGTTTCGTAGACGGGCGTCCGGCGGGCGAGCAGCGCCTCCACTTCCCGGTCCGGAGGGAGCCCGGTGAGGGGGGGACGGTCGGAGTCCCGGATCCGCGCCGAGAGAACGGCCGCGGGCGCCCGGAGCCAGACCACCCGCGCCCCGCGGTCCCGAAGGAGTGTGGCCGCCGCCGGCCGGTCGAGCGTTCCCCCGCCGAGGGCCAGGACCGTCCGGTCTCTGAGACACTCCGCGAGTTCCGACGCCTCCCGTGCCCGGAACCCCGCCTCCCCTTCCCGGGCGAAGATCTCCGGAATCGTCGACCCGGCCCGGTCCTCGATCGCCCGGTCGAGGTCCGTGAAAGGCCGGGAGAGCCGGGCCGCCACGATCCTCCCCACGACGGTCTTGCCCGCCCCGCGCATCCCCACGAGCACGATCGGCCCGCTTCCCCGCCGGAGCGCCGCAAGCCCCTCGGCGTGCAGCGCGACGGGGTCGAGGTGCGCTCCCAGCCAGCGGTGAACCTGCCGGGCGCCCTGCCGGGCGAGCATCGCCATCCCCGGGACGGTCCGGCAGCCCGCCGCCCGCGCCTCCCGGAGGAACCTCGTCTCCGGCGGGTTGTAGACCGCGTCGAAGACGACCGTCCCCGGGCGCAGGAGCTGGGACGGGACCGCGCTCGCGTCCGTGTCCGGAGCCTGCCCCGCCGGGGTGCAGTTGACGACCAGGTCGAACGGCCCGGACCCGGGGCCGGCTTCTCCCCCCACCTCCGCGGCGAGCCGCGAGGCCCGGCCGGCATCGAGGTCCAACACCCGCACGCGCGCCCCCTCTCCGGCGAGGCCGTGGACCAGCGCGCGGCCGGCGCCGCCCGCTCCGAAGACGATCGCCGAGAGGCCCGCGAACCCGTCGAGCGCCGTGCGCAGCGCGTCCAACGCTCCGGGGAGGTCGGTGTTATCGCCCGCGAGACGATCCCCCTCGAGCCAGACGGTGTTCACCGCGCCGGTCCGCGCGGCGTCCGGCGCCAGTACCGGAACGAGCGCCGCGGCCCGCTCCTTGTGGGGGATGGTCACCGCCGCGCCGGCCAGTCCGATCTCCCGGAAGGCGGCGAGGACCGGCTCCGGGTCCTCCACCTCCCACGGGACGTAGAGCGCACGGAGCCCGGCCGTCCGGAAACACCGGTTCATCATGGCCGGGCTCACCGAGTGGCTGAGGCGGCCCCCGAGGAGCACCAGGGCGGCACCACCCCGGAGGTCCCGGTCAAGGCCGTAGTCGTCCGTGAGTCTCCGGAGAGGGATCTGCCCCGGCGCGGCCCCGGCCCCGGCGCGCGCCGAGCCGTAGAGGATCGCCGAACCGTGGACGGCGGCGAGCAATCGGCCCGGCACTCCCGCTTCACCCATGGGGTGGGCCACCAGACGACCGTCCCCCCGCTCCCGGAGCAGACGCAGCACGGCGATCACGTCCCCGGGCCCGCGGGCCGTGGGAACGACCTTCACGAGGTCCGGCCCCTCCGCGAGCAGGCGGTCGAGGACCCGGGAGAGATCGGGCGTGGTCTCGAAGTCGTGCCAGGAGAGGATGAGGCGGGTCCGGCCGAGATCTCCGAGGCGCGCGGCCTGCTCCGGCTCGGCGTCCACGAATGCCGCTCCGGCCCGCACCGCCGCCCGGAGGAGATCCACCGGGCGGTCTCCCTCACCCCGGCAGGTGAGGATCGCGGGTCGCGGCGAGTCGGCGACGATCCGCTCCGGATCGGGGTCCGCGAGGGGATCGAGCCGGAATTCCAGCAGGTCGCACCACCGTCCCGCGGTCACCGCCACTTCGAGTGCGCGGCTCAGCGTCCGCTCGAAGACCGTGGCGCAGAGCAGGGGTCGCCCGCCGTCAGCCTCCATACTGCCAGGGGGTATCGGCGAGGAGGAGCGGCCGGCCCTCCCGCAGGACCTTCGCCGCGAGGACTTCGCCCACCACCACGTCGTGGTCCCCTCCCCCCCACTCGTGGACGATCCGGCACTCGGCGTAGGCGAGGAGCCCGGTGAGCACCGGGCAGCCCGTCTTCTCGCCGATCTCGTACTCGAGGCCGGCGAGCTTGTTCCCCGCGCGCGTGGCGGGTTTGAAGAACCGCTGGGCGATCTCCTCCTGGTCCGGGGCGAGGAAGTGCACGCAGAAGACCCCCCCCTTCCGCATCATCTCCCGCGAACGGGAGTCGGCCCGTACCCCCAGCGCGAGGAGCGGCGGGTCGAAAGAGGCCTGCGTCATCCACGACGAGGTGTATCCGTGGAACTCGTCCCCGTCGCGGACCGTGACGATCTGCACGCCATGCGGCAGCATCCTCAGGACCTCGCGTCGCTCGCGATCGCTCACGCGCCACCTCCTTCGGGGGGCATTGTACCAGCGCGACGCCGGCGGCCCATCCTGCCGCCCCGTTCCAGCAGCCCGTCGGGGCCAAGGATGATCTCTGCGGTGCGACTCCTTTCCCGACGGGCTGCTAGCCGCCGAGCGATCGCACGACCACAGCCCGGCAGCCGGGCAGGGCGGCCCACGCCCGCCGGACGTCGAGGGCCCGCACGAGGGAGCCAAGGGGGGCGAAGAAGGCGCTCCCGCTGCCGGAGAGCAGGCACGCCTCGCCCGGGGCGAGCACGGCGGCCAGGCGATCCCTGAGCCTCGCCACCTCCGGCTCCACGCGCGCCGCCGCCTCCGCGAGGCGGTTATAGAGGTACGGCGCGAGATCGAGGTCCGGAGACTCCCGGAGCGCACGAAGGAGCGGCACCGCGCTCCGGCGCTCGGGTTCCGGCGGGACAAGGACCTCCCGGTAGACGTCGGCGGTGGACAGGGCGAAGGGCGGGAAGCAGAGCGCGAACCAGCGCGGCGAAGGGGGCGGCACCCCGGCGAGGATCTCGCCCCGCCCTTCTCCCAGCGCGGCCGGCCCCCCGAGGAAGAAGGGCACGTCCGACCCGAGCGCGGCCGCCGGAGCCGCGAGGGACTCCACGGCCATGCCCGGCCGGAAGAGGTCGCGCAGGGCCAGCAGCGTCCCCGCGGCGTCGCTCGAGCCGCCTCCCAGCCCGGCCTTCATCGGGATCCGCTTGACGAGCCGCAGGCGCACGCCTCCCTCGAAGGGGAAGGCCGCCCGGAACGCCTGCGCCGCGGCGTGGGCGAGGTTCCCCTCCCCGGCCGGCAGATCCGCGCCCTCGACCGAGAGGGTCACCCCCTCGGCCGCCGGCGCCGCGAGGAGGGTGTCATGGAGCGCGATCTTCAGGAACACCGTGGCGATCTCGTGGTAGCCGTCGGCGCGCCGGCCGAGGACCTCGAGGAACAGGTTGACCTTGGCCGGGCAGCGGACCTCGACGAAGGCATCCCCCATCAGGACAGCCGAAGGATCCGGTTCTTCCCGTCGAGGAACGCCACTCTCGGCCGGAACGACCCGATCTCGTCGTCCGACGCGAGCCCGTAGGTCATCACGATGAGCTTGTCCCCGGGGGCGGCCAGGCGGGCCGCGGCGCCGTTGACGCAGACGACTCCGCTCCCGCGCGGGCCGGAGAAGAGATAGGTCGTGAACCGCTCGCCGTTCATGACGTTCGCGCACTGGACCTGCTCGTGCTCCACCATTCCCACGGCATCGAGGAGGTCCTGGTCCACGGTGAGGCTCCCCTCGTAGGTGAGGTCGGCCTCGGTGACCGTCGCCTTGTGCAGCTTGGCTCTGAGGACAAATCGCAGCATGAGTCCTCGATTCTAGCAGGCCGCTCGGGTGGCGCCCCACAACTGCCGCGTGCCAAGGACACTCTGGCCGCCCGTCGCCGAGAGGCTTCCTCGCGCATGGGGGCCTGCGCCGGCGGGCGGCCAGTGCATCAGCGCTCCCGAAGCCAGGCCTCCACGCGGCGGACCGCCTCGGCCCGCTCCGCTTCCGGCGCCTCGGGGTCGAAGCCGAACTCCCGCCCGGACGCCGACGCGATCTCCCGTCCGGCCACGGCCCGGGGGTAGGGGTCCGGGTCCGACAGGAGCGGCACGAGTTCCCGTACGGCGTCACGACCGAGGAGCAGGCGCAGGCTTCGCGCCGCCGCTCCGCGCACCAGGGCCGAGGGGTCCGCGAGCGCCGCCCGCACGACCTCCGTCCCGGACCGGAACACCCCCTCCCCCAGATAGCGGACGGCGACGACGCGAACCTCCGCCTCGGGGTCGGCGGCCAGTCGGACGAGGAGTCCGGATGCCTCCTCGGGAGGAAGGCCCGCCGCCGCCCGCACCGCGAGCTTGCGGGCCTCCGCATCCTCGGCGAGGAGGTCCTCCACGTCCGCGGAGCAGACCGCTCCCGCGGCCACCGCCGCGATCACCCCCGCCCGGACCCGGACGATGCGCGGAATCGTGGCCGATTCCGGATCCCGCCGGAGGAGTTCCCGGAGCGAGGCCAGGGCGTCACGCGGCCGCCCGAGCCGCCGGTTCAGGGCGCAGGCGTCCTCGAGAAGGGGCAGGTGGCCCGGCCACGCCCTCCGGAGCTCCTCCACCTTCAGGAGCACGGCCTCCGCCGGGTCGACGGCGAACCGGGCGATCACCCGCATCCTCTCCGCCACCGGCGAGGGCGGGACCCAGGGCGGCAGGTCGAGGAGTGGCGCGGTCTCCTGGACCGCGAGGCCCGCCTCGCCACCGAGGAGGAGGGCCTCCGCCCGCAGGGCCCGGAACACCGGTTCGTCCCGGCCCGCCGTGAGCGTCGAAACCGTCTCCGGTTCGTCCCCCCGGAGCGCCTCGCGCGCCGCGTCGAAGGCCGCGAGCGCTTCGGATGCCGCGACCGGCAGCTCGGCGGAGGCGACGAGGAACCGGCCATCCGGATCCCCGTCCCGGACGAGGAACCCGTAGCCCGGGGCGAAACCGAACGCCGAAAGCTTCCGCCGCAGCGCCCCGGCCGCTCCGAGGTCCGGGAAATCGAACCCGACCGCGCGCCCCGCGCGGAGTCCCGCGAGCAGAGCATCCGCGGATTCCGGTGGAGCGGCGCCCGGTGCCGGCCCGGCACCGGCCACGATGGTCGCCTCCCCCGTCGGATCCCCGGGCGGAGGGAAGACCTCCGCGGCGCGCGCCGTGTCGCCGGCAAGGCGCAGCGACAGGGCATACCTCAGGCGGTAGCACGGATCCGCCGCGGCCTCCGGACCGAACGCCTCGCCGAGGATCTTCGCCGCCTCTTCGGCCTCGCCGGCGAGGAGCCGGAACTCGGCGAGGAAGACCCGGACCGCGCGGGACGAAGGACCGGTCCGCAGCGCCAGCTCGCCGAGTCGCACCACGGTCTCCTCCGGTGCCCCGCTCGCCTGCTTCGCCCGTGCGAGTTCGAGGAGGGAGAGGGCGAGGGCCTCCGGATTGGCCGGCGGCACGAAGACCGCTCCCGGCCGGAGCAGGGCCCGGCGGGGCCGGAAGACCTCGTCCTCGAGGCGGGCGAGGAGTCCCTCGAGGGTCTCGGGGGGGATCCGCCCCCGAGGTGAGAGGGCGGCCAGGTTCCAGTGGGCGAGCACGTCGCCGGGATCCACCTCGGCGGCGGCGACGAAGTCCGTCGCGGCCTCCCTTGCGCGGCCCGATCGGGCCGCGAGCCAGCCCCGGGCGAGCCGGGCGTCGGGATCGGAGTCCGGGCCGAGGCTCGGGAGGAGGGTCGAAGCCTCGTCGAACCGTTTCGCGAGGAGGAGGAGCGCGAACCGGGCCCAGCGGTCGGCGAGATCCTCCTCCTCCGCCTCCGCGTCCAGTGCCGCGAGGGCCTCGGCCGGGTCGCGGCCCTCCGCAAGGAAGAGGAGCCCCCTCGGCGCTTCCGGTTCCCCCGGGTACCCGATGAGGAGGGCGACGCGGCCGGCGGCGTGCCGGGCCGTCCGGGGCGGGAGTCCCTCCACCACGGCCCGACCGACTCCCTCGACGAAGCTCCCCGGCTCCCCCTCCAGGAGATCGGCGAAGGCGCGAACGAGGACGGCTTCTCCGTCGAGGGGGCTCGCGAGCGCCTTCACGGACTCGCGGGCCTCCTCCGCGCGGCCCCGGTCGATCAGGCTCCAGGCCCGCTCCAGGGCCGCCGTTCGGGCGGCGTCGTCGGGCTGCATGGCCGGCGGGGTGGCCCGCAGGAGATCGGAGAGGAACTCCGGCGACCCCGGTGTCCCCGCCGAGGCGACGGCAATGGCGGGCAGGACCTCACGCCAGACCGCGCGCGCTTCCGCCCCCGTCTCCCGAAACGCGGCGAGCAGACCTCGGGGGTCCCCCCGCTCCGCGAAGGCCGCCGCGGCGGCGCGGGCGCGCGCGACGGGCCCGGCGGCCTCGGGCCAGGGAGCCGGGGCCGCGCCGGGACCCGGCACGGGACCGGACGGCGGGGACGGCACGGTGGTCCGATTCGTGGGAGCTTCGTCCTTCTCCCCGCAGGCCGGAAGGGCGAGGAGTAGGGCGAAGGTCGCCACGAGCCGTCTCAAGCGGCCCCCCCGAGCAGCAGGTTGTCGATGAGCCGCGTCCGCCCCACTCGCGCCGCCACCGCGATCACCGCGGGCCCCGAGAGGTCCTCCACCCGGGCCAGTGTTTCGGCGTCCACCACTTCCACGTACTCCGCGCGCACTCCCGGCCCGCCCTCGATCTCCGCGAGGACCTTCGCCCGGAGCGCGGCCGCGCTGCGCTCCCCGGCGAGGAAGGCGTCCCGCGCGGCGCCGAGACCCCGGAAGAGGCGGGTCGCCTCCTTCCGCTCCCCGGCATCGAGGTAGATGTTGCGGGAGGAGAGTGCGAGACCGTCGGGCTCGCGCGCCGTCGGTTCCACGCGGACCTCGACGGGGAAGCAGAGGTCGCGGACCATCCGCCGGATCACCACGGTCTGCTGCCAGTCCTTCTGCCCGAAGTACGCCACGTCGGGCCGGACGAGATTGAGGAGCTTCGCGACCACGGTGGCCACGCCCCGGAAGTGACCGGGTCGGGCCGCACCGCAGAGCGTTTCGGAGAGGTTCTCCACCGTGACCCAGGTCGACACGGTCCGCTCGGGGTACATCTCCGCGGCGGGCGGGGCGAAAACCACGTCGATCCCGGTTTCGGAGGCCAGGGCGAGGTCGCGTTCGAGCTGCCGCGGGTAGCGATCGAGGTCCTCGGAAGGGCCGAACTGCGTGGGGTTGACGAAGAGGGAGACCACGACCTTGTCGCAGGCCTTCCGGGCCGCCCGCATCAGGGAGAGATGGCCCTCGTGGAACGCCCCCATCGTGGGCACCAGACCGAGGGTGAAGCGGTTGCGTTTCACCATCGCCACGTAGTCGAGCATGGCCGCCCGGGACTCCAGCAGACGGGCCGTCCGGTGCCCCCAGGCCCGCCGCTGGAGTTCCAGCAAAAGCTCGCGGATCGTCTTGCCGGTGACGGGGTCGTGAACCTCACCCGCGAGTTCCGAGAGCGGGCCGAGGACGAAGGCGCGTTCCCGGAGGAGGGGATGGGGAACACGCAGGTCCGGCGTGTCGATGACCCGGTTGCCGTAAAGCAGGATGTCCAGATCGGCCTCCCGCGGCCCCCAGCGCACGCCGGTCGGCCGGCGCCCCGCGCGGTACTCGGCGGCCTTGAGGAGTCGCAGCAGTTCGTGGGGGGGCAGATCGGTTTCGAGACGTGCCGCCCCGTTCAGGAACCGGGGTTGCGACGGCCCCCCCACGGCATCGCTCTCCACGAGCCGGCTCACGGCGAGGACGGCGACCTGGCCGCTCTCCCGGAGGTGATCGAGGGCGGTCCGGAGGTTCGCCTCCCGATCTCCGAGGTTGGCGCCCAGTCCGATGTAGACGATGGCCATGGTTTCCTCGGCGCCGGCAGGCCGCCCCCCGGGGAAGGCCGCGCACCGGGCACCGCCTCGCGTCAGTCGAAGATGTCCATTTCGGTGCGGGCCGCGCGGCCGGTGACGAGCCGGGAAAGGAACCCGAACGGCCCCCACAGGACGTACAGCGTGAGCAGCCCCGTGAGCACGGCCTCCCAGCTCCGAAGGACGACCGCCAGGACGATGGCGAAGGCGACGAAGACCAGGTACTTCATCGGCTTCGTGCCCCGGAAGAACCGGTTCATCACGTGGGGGTACCGGATCCGGCTGATCATCAGGATGCCGAGGAGGGGCACCGCGAACGGCAGGACGGCGATGATCGTGCGCGAGTGGTCCCAGGCATGGAACCGGTCGTAGAAGAGGGCGATCGCCGCCACCATCCCCGCGGCGCCGGGGGACGGGAGCCCGAGGAAGCTCTGCTGTCCGCCCTCGCCCGGATCGTGCTCGACGTTGTAGCGGGCCAGGCGCAGCGCGGCGCAGAGGACGAAGAAGACGCAGAACCCCAGGGTCACCCGCTGGTCCGCGAGACCGAGGAGCTGCTCCGCGAGCGCCTTCGTCATGATGGCCGGCGCCACGCCGAAGGAGACCATGTCGGAGAGCGAATCGAGTTGCTCGCCGAACGCCGAGTCCTGCCCCGTCATCCGGGCCACCCGCCCGTCCAGCGCGTCGAAGACCATGGCCAGGAAGATCACCAGCCCCGCGAGAGCGATCCTGTCCACCGCCGCCTCGCGGTTCGATCCCGCGAGGAGCACCGCGTCGGCGGAGTAGGCGATCGCGAGGAAGCCGCAGAAGAGGTTGCCGAGCGTGAGAAGGCTCGGCAGGAACGGGATCAGCCGCATCCGTCGCCGCGGTTCGGGCTCCCCGTCCGAGACCTCGGGGATGGCGTCCAGGTCGAGACGGTCCTTGCCGATCACACCGGTTCTCCCGGACGCACCGTGCCGAGGACGGTGGCCCCCCCGCGGACCCGGTCGCCGACCTTGACCCAGACGGCGAAGGGCACGCTCTTCGGGATGGAGAGCTGGGTCCGCGAGCCGAACTTCAGCATCCCGAACCGCTGCCCCTTCGCGAGGCGGTCGCCGGGCCGCACGGCCGTCACGATGCGCCGGGCGATGGCCCCCACGATCTGCCGCACGAGCACCGGGAACCCCCCGTCGTCGGTGACGAGCCCCACGCACCGCGCGTGGTTGCGCTCGCCGGCCTCGAGCTTCATCGCGTTGATCAGGACGCCCTGACGGTCCTCGATGTACCGCACCTCTCCCGCCAGCGGAGCGCGGTTCACGTGGACGTTGTAGACGGCGAGGAAGATGTCGATCCGGGTCGCCGGACCGCCGATGAACTCCTCCTGCGGCACGTCGGTGATCGCGACGACCCGCCCGTCCGCCGGGGACACCACGGCGCCGGCTTCCGCGGGGACCCGCCGCGCGGGGTCGCGGAAGAAGGAGAGCACGAAGACGAGCACCAGGGCGGGAACGGGAACGAGGAAGTGCCAGGGAGATCCGAGGACGAGGAGGCCGGCCACCGCCGCGGCCGATACCCCGCCGTAGAGCAGGATCTCCCTCAGTCCGTAGGGTGTGAACGGCAGCCGCATCCTTGTCGCCTCCCGGTAACCCTTCGAGGCTATCCCTGCCCCGGAGGATGGCCAAGGTTTACCCGGTGAAGGAAACCGCCCCGGACGCCGAAGTATGGAGAAGGCACTGCGGGCTCCGTGCTATCCTCCCGGGCTTGAACCCGACACGGAGAACCATGATGTTCGATATCGAGCAGGTCCAGGCACGAGAGGTCCTCGACTCCCGGGGGAATCCCACCGTCGAGGTGGAGATCGCCCTGTCCGGCGGCGGCTTCGGCCGCGCCATCGTCCCCTCCGGGGCTTCTACCGGCGACCATGAAGCCCTCGAGCTCCGCGACAAGGACGGCCGGTTCGCGGGGAAGGGCGTCCTGAAGGCGGTGGAGAACGTCCGGGG
>JALOQY010000331.1 GCA_025459285.1 Planctomycetota bacterium
CCGTGGAGGCCCGCCCGGCCCGCGAGGATCTCGAGAGCCTCTTCCTCCGCCTCTTCGGAGGCGCATGAGGGCCGGCGCGCGCCTGTTCGCGGTTTCGGCCGTGCGGCTCCGGGAGGGGCTCCGGGGGCCGGTACCGGCCTTCCTCGTCGTCTACCTGGCGGTGGTCGCGGCCGCGGCGTTCGCGGTGCCCGGTGAGGCGGGACCCGACCACCAGCGGGCGGTGGATGCCTTCGCCCTCGACGCCGCGCTCCTCGTGGCCGTCCTCGCCGCCGCCGTCCTTTGCGCCACTTCCCTCGCCGCGGACCGTGACGCCGGGCGGGAGCCGTGGCTGCGCGCCACCGCGCTCCGGGACCTGGAGGTCCTCGCCGGCGGGCTCCTCGGCCACGCCGCGGCCCTCGCGATCCTCCTCGCCGGTATCGGACTCGCCTTCCTCGCGGCCACCGGAGTCATCGCCGGCGGGTACCGCGCGCCGACGCGGATCGCGATCCGGGCGCAGGAGCTGTTCGACGCGGCGGACCGCCCGGCGCCGCGGGGGGTGGTTCTCACACGAGACGCCCCAGAGGCGACCTGGGTCCTGCCCGCGGTGCGCGGCGAACTGGAGCCGGGCCGCCCGTGCCGGGCCTTCGCGATGCTCACCGAGTACGCGGAGGACATGAACTCGCTTCCCGAGCTGTACCCGGTGGCGATCCGGGTGGGGGACGGCCCGGAGCGGATCCTCCGCCACCGGACCGGCAACCCGCTGGAGGTGGAATTCCTCCCCGGGGACCTGCGGCCGGAAGGGACCACCCGCGTGGCGGTGCGCCGCCTGGACCCGGCCTACGCCCTCGGGCTCTTCCCCGGAGGCCTCGTGGTGCAGGGGCGGGAGCGGTCGTTCCCGCTGAACAGCGGCAAGGCCCTGCTCGCCTGGTTCCTCGCGCTGCTGCCTCTCGGTGCCGCCGGGGTCGCCCTCTCCACCTTCCTCGGCGCGCCGGTGGGCATCGCGGGGGCCCTCCTCTTCGCGCTCCTCTCGCGAAGCGTCGGCTGGATCGCGGAGATGGCCAGCCACGCGTTCGAAAGCACGAACGAGGCGGCCCGCCTGGCCGCGCGGGTCCTCGTGAACGCCGCGTCGCTGCTGCCGGACCTCGCGCGGTTCGACCTCTCCGTGCCGGTGGTCACCCGCTGGGACATCCCGGGGCGAAGCCTCCTCGCCCTGGCCCCCCCGGCGCTGGCCTGGGCGGCGGTCTTCCTCGTCCTCGGCCTGGCCGCCCGGGCCGCGGGGAGGCGGCGGTGAGGGGTGCGGCGGCGGTCGCCGCGGCGTGCCTCCTCGTCGCGGGGGCGTCAGGCCTCGCGCTGGAGCGGGCGACCTCGGGGGCCGGCCGGCCGGCCGCGGCCGCGTCGGTCCCCCTCGGCGGCTTCGAGCCGGTGGCGGTCGACCTCTTCTACTTCCGGGCCACGACGCTCCTCTCCGAGCAGCGCCTGCCGGAGGCGCTCGCCGCGATCCGGGTGGTCACGGAACTTCAGCCGCGCGTGGCGGAGGGGTGGGCCCTGCTCGGGTTCCTCCTCGCCTGGCGGAACTCCGCCACCTCGGGAAACCCCGAGGAGCAGTGGCGCTTCGCCCGCGAGGGGCTCCGGATCATCGAGCGCGGCATCGAGTGGAACCCCGTATCCCCGGCGCTGGCCTCGGTCCATGCGGAGCTCCTTCTCATGCGCGTGGTCGGGGAGGAGGGTGTCCGCGGGGTGGCGGAGCGGGAGTGGGGGCGCCCCCCGGAGGCGGCGGCCCGGGACGCCTTCCGGAGACTCTGCACGCTGAAGCCCTCGAAGCACGCCCTGACCGGCTTCGCGGAGGCCTCCCGGCTCCTCGGTGAGCGACTCCTCGCGAAGGGGGACCGCACGGGGGCCGCGGCAGCATTCCGGGAGGCGCTTCCGATCTTCCGGGAGATCGCCGAGGACCCGGAAGCCGCCCCCGCCCGCCTCCGCGCCGAGGAGATCGGCCGGCGGCTCCGCGATCTCCAGTGAACCGCCGGGCCGGGGAGGGGGAAAGGGCCTTCTGACCTCGCCGGGAGGGGATTTGCAGAAAAATCCCGGAATTGCCGATGCGAAATCGTCAAAACCCGGTTAAACTCCGATTCCGGGGTGGTTGCGGCTTGACAGGCGTCTGAAAGGACATGTCGGGAGGTCAGGAATGAGAAACGTGTTCCGGTTGGTCGCCGTGGGCGCGGTGCTCATCGCGTTCGCGAGCGACTCGTCTTCCTTCACGTACAAGCTGCACTTCAGCTTCTCGGGTACCGGCGGCAGCAACTACCTGGGGTACTTCACCTCGGTGGGCAATGCCGGGGACATCGACCAGGACGGGGTCAACGACGTCGTCGCCGGGGCCTACAACGGGCGGTATGTGGTCGTGATGTCCGGCGCTGACGGCTCCCGCATCCACACCATCTCCGGCAGCTATTCCTACTTCGGCCGCTCGGTGTCCGGGAACGGCGACGTCGACGCCGACGGGGTCCCGGACATCGCGGTGGGCTGCTACGCCTCGTACCGCGTCGAAGTCTACTCGGGGGCGGATCTGGCGAAGCAGAAGTCCACGGTCCTGTACTCGTTCACGAACACCTACCTCGCCTACTACGCGGTGGTGATCGCCGGCGACACGAACGCCGACGGTTACGCGGACATCCTCTGCGGCGGGTACTCCTCCTACGGTCCGAGGCTCTACTCGGGCAAGGACGGCTCGCTGCTCAAGGGCTTCACCTGCCCGTCGGCCACCTACAACACGTCCTACTTCGGCATGGCGGTGGGAGTGGCCGGGGACACCAATGACGACGGCTACGACGACGTCCTCATCGGCCACTACTACGGCTACTACAACTACTCGTATCAGGGCGCCGTCCACCTGTTCTCCGGCAAGGACTACTCGCTGATCCGGACGACTTACGGCGACACGTCTTCGGAGTACATGGGTTACGGCGTCACGAACTCCCGGATCGGTGACGCGGACGGCGACGGCGTGGACGACTATGCCGCCGGAGCCTACGCCTCCAACTCCTACGCGGGCAAGATCCGGGTCTACTCGGGGAAGACGGGATCCGTCATCGCCGACCACACCGGCTCCAACTCCTACGAGTACATGGGCTACTTCGGCACCATCTCCGGAGCGGGCGACCTCGATGGCGACAACCTCGGCGACGTCTTCGCGGGTGCCTACTACGGCTACAACTCGAGCTACGCCCAGACGGGCGTGGTCCGGGCCTACTCCCCGAAGAACAAGAAGCTGCTCCTGACCCAGGACGGATACAACCAGTACACCTACTTCGGGTCCGGCGTGGCGGGGATGGGGGACCTCAACGGGGACGGGATGGGTGACCTGGCGGTCGGCGCCTACGGTGACAGCAACTACGCGGGCACAGTCTACGTCTACGTCACACCCGCGCCGTCGGGCACGATCGTGATCGAGGGCGGGCTGATGGCCACCGGCATCCAGGACGTCACCCTCTACATGACCTGGAAGTCGGGTGATCCCAAGGTCAGCGTGACCCAGATGCGCGTGCGCGAGGCTGGCGGTACCTGGGGCTCCTGGGTCAGTGTCGCGTCGAGCCTGGCCTTCACCCTGAGCGAGGGTGAAGGGCAGAAGACCGTGGAGGTCCAGTTCAAGGACTCGGCCGGACTGACCTCGAAGGTCCAGAGCGACACGATCTTCCTCGACCAGTCCCCCCCCACCGGATACATCCAGGTCGCCGACGGAGCGGTCTGGACGAACCAGACGGTGGCGCCCGTGAACTTCTACTTCACGGACTCGATCTCCGCCGTGCAGTCCGTCCGGCTCCGGCAGCAGGGCGGCACCTGGGGCGCCTGGTCCACGAACCCCGACACCGGCTCGGTCAACCTGAGCGGGGCGGACGGGATCAAGGTGGTGGAGGCCCAGGCCCGGGACTTCGCGGGCAACGAGTCGGCTGTCGTGGAGGACTCGGTCAGCCTCGATACGCAGCCCCCGGCCATCGGCTCGATCGTCCTCGACGATGGCGCGCCGTATGGCAAGGATTGGACGGTGCACGCCGCCTTCTCCGCCTCGGACAACCCCGGCGGATCCGGCATCGCGGACATGAAGCTCCGCCGGTTCGACGAGATCAACTGGCGGCCGTGGCAGCCGTTCGTGACGGAGCTCGACCTGACGCTGAACGCCGGCGAGGGGACCCGGGGGTTCTTCGTGGTCTTCCGCGATGCGGCCGGCAACCAGTCGCGGGAGTTCTACGACTCCCTGGTCGTCGACGTCTCCCCGCCGACGGTGATCGAGATCTCCGTGTCCAGCCAGTACCCGTACTACGTTGCCGGTGAAGCGATCCTGGTGAAGGTCTTCGCCCGGGACAATGACGACGGCACGGGCATCAGCGTCCTGCGAGGGACGTTCGACGGTGGGACGACCTACACCGACTGGGTGCCCTACAGCACGGTCGGCACGGAAATCATCAGCCCCGCGCGGACCGGCTTCCAGAGCCTGCAGGTCCAGTTGCGCGACAACGCGGAGAACCAGTCCGGTCTTTCCGAGCCGGTGTCCGTGTACCTGCTCGCGGCCCTGCCGCCCTATCTCGGGATGAGCGGTTCCTTCACCGGGACCATGTCGGACGCCAACGACCTCGACGCCATCGCGCTCGACCTCCTGGGTGGAGACATCGTGACGCCGAAGCTGAAGGCGAAGTCCGCCGTCAAGGGGCAGACCATGCCGATCGTGGTGAACCTGCTCCGGCCCGATGGCACGATGGCCGGCGTCACGCCCGGCCAGGCCTTCACGATCCCGGCGGACGGCGCGGGCCGCTACCTGTTCGAAGTGACCCAGACCGGTCCCGCCAAGGGCCCCGGCTCCTACGGCCTGAACGTGTCGGTGAAGCGCCTGAAGAAACTGATCAGCTACGCCCGGACGCTGTCGCCGAACTCGGACGGCGAGGTGGAGTTCGTGTTCTGGGGTTCCGAGGGAACCCTGTTCAACGCCGGCCTCAGGGGCGGTAGTGTGATGCCACAGACCGTGGAAGTACGGGGGCCGGAAGGCGCGGTCCCGTTCTTCGCGGAAGGTGTCCCCGGTTCGGTGAAGCTGACCGCCGTCTTCGAGCAGCGCGTGGGACTCTATCGGTTCGTCGTCCCGGCCAACGGCCCGGTGACGATGACGATGAAGAACGCGCCT
>JALOQY010000332.1 GCA_025459285.1 Planctomycetota bacterium
TCCTTCATGTGGTCGAGGACCGCGTCCACCACGGAGACCGGCGCACCGGCGTCGGTGATCCCCTCGATGTCCGCCGCGGTGAGCCTGTCGAAGTCGCCGTGGCCCTGGTGGCAGACGAGGCAGAGCTTGTTGTTCTCCGCTGTCACGCCGGTGAAGACGTTCCCGTCGCGCCGGATCTCGGTCCGGATCTGGTGGCGGGCGGCCCGCGAGTGCGGATCGTGGCAGGAGAAGCAGTACGGGCTCCAGGGCTTCGCCGGACCATGGACGCCGAGTTCGAGGTCGGGCCACGTGAGTTCCGCGGAGCGCGCGGCCAGCCGTGTGTCGTCGGTCTTGTCCGCCGGGGTCGGCGCGAAGCCGCTCGGGTTGTCCTTGTACCGCCACCAGTCCGCGGGGTCGCTCGACACGGTGTAGTACGCGTCGAAGTCCGTGCCGCCCGGTGGGAAGGTCGAGCCGCCGGTCCGCCACGGATAGCCGGCGGGGTGCGCACCGCCGGCGGGAATCCCACCCTCGCCCTTCACGTGGCAGCGGCCGCAGACGAGGTCCGCGGCGAGGACGCCGTTCGCGGTCCCGTCGAGAAGATCGGCGGGGTTCAGGATGAGCCCGGGATCGCCGAGGCCCGCCGCGTGGGCCGCGCCCGGCCCGTGACAGGCCTCGCAGCCGATCGTGATCTCCTCGTAACCCGTGACGTACTGCCCCGACCCGGCGTCGAACGAAACCTCGAGTCCGGTGGCGTGACAGCCGGCGCACCCGAGGTCGAAGGACGCGGCCGGATCGAGGCCGGCCGCCGCGGCCGCCAGGCTCGCGAAGCGCGGCGTCGCTCCGTCATAGAAGACGCCGGACTCGTAGGGGATCCAGTCCCGCGTCGCTTCGACGTACTCGATCGGCAGATAGAACACGGTCTCGCCGATCCTCGTCAGGTACCGCTGGTGCCAGACGCCGTTCCCCCCCAGCGTCCGCCAGACCTCGTACGTCACCGCGCCGATCCGCACCCGGTGCGGGAAGGTGGCGCCGCCGTTGAAGAGGAGGCGCGGGGCGTTGCCTCCGAAGGCCGCGAAGTCCGCGTCCGTCGCGAGGTCGAGGCCGTCGCGGAAGTCGTCCCGACCGTTGCCGTCGGCATCCGCCACGACCCCCTCGCCCGTGGCGCCGGTCCGATCGGTCCGCCGCACCGAGAGGTTGTGGAAGGTCCGCTCCCACTCCGCGAAGATCTCGGCGTGGCAGCCCTGGCAGGTCTCCGAGCCGGCGTGGCCCGGGGCGGCGGCGATGGCCGGTTCGCCCTTGTCCACGCCGCCGTCGGTGGCCCCCCAGGGCCGATGGCCGGAGCCGCCCCGACCACAGGCGACACCGAGCAGGGCAAGGAACAGGAACGGAAGGAGCGTGCGTTCTCTCATGGCGATGCTTCCGGGGTTGGAGGTGGGCCACATTCTATCGATCCGCGCCCGTTGATGCTTTCGATTCGCAGGACGTGTCAGATTAGGATCTTCTGTTCGAAAGGCACTCCATGAGCGAACACTTCGCGTCCCGGCGATTTCTCCTGCTGCTCCGATCCAACTGGCTGTCCCGGAGCGGCGCGGTCGTCACCACCTTCTCCTTCATGCTCATGGTGTCGAGCTTCCTCCTGCAGGTGTTCGGCATCCTCGCCGGCCCTTACGCCGGGCTCGTGACCTTTCTCGTCCTGCCCGGCCTCTTCGTGGTCGGCCTCCTCCTGATCCCGGCCGGACTCCTGCTCTATCGACGCCGGCTCGGGGAGAGGATGGAGGCCCTCACCCACCGTCCGTTCCGGCTCCTGCGTCTCGTGGCGGTCCTCACCGTGGTGAACGTCGTCGTCGTGGGGGTCGCGGGCTATCAGGGCCTCCACTACATGGACTCGGTGGAGTTCTGCGGGACCCTGTGCCACGAGGTCATGATCCCCCAGTACAACGCCTACCTCGACTCTCCCCACGCTCGCGTGGCCTGCGTGCAGTGCCACATCGGCCCCGGAGCCTCCTGGTTCGTGAAGTCGAAGCTCTCCGGGCTCCGGCAGGTCCTCGCGGTGATGTTCGACACTTTCGAACGGCCGATCCCGGTGCCGGTGAAGGACCTGCGCCCGGCCCGGGAGACGTGCGAGCAGTGCCACTGGCCCGACAAGTTCACGGGGGACCGGCTGGTGGTGCGTCGCCGGTTCAAGTCGGACCGCGAGACCACTCCCTCGAACCGGGTGCTCCTCATGAAGACCGGCGGTACCCGGCCCGACGGGGAACCCACCGGGATCCACTGGCACATCCACTCCGGCGTCGAGGTGCGCTACCGCGCCTCGGACGAGAGCCGCCGGGAGATCCCCTGGATCAGGCTCGTCGACCGGCGGACCGGGCGGGAGGAGGTCTTCACGCTTCCGGGCGTCGACCCGGCGAATCCTCCTCCGGGGCCCGAGCGCGTGATGGATTGCGTGGACTGCCACAATCAGCCGAGCCACATCTTCCATCGGGAGACGGAGGAGATCGACCGCTCCATCGACCTCGGCCTCCTGTCCCGCGACCTTCCGTACATCCGCAAGGTCGGTCTCGAGGCGCTGCGGGCGAGCTGGACGCAAGCGGGGGCCGAGGCGGGAATCCGTGGGATGCTCTCGGAGTTCTACGCGGCCAAGGAGCCGGTTCCGGCGGAGAAGCGGCCGCTCGTCGAGGCCGCGGCGAAGGAGATCCACGCCATCTGGGCGCGGAACAACTACCCGCACATGAAGATCGCGTGGAACACCTACGAGAGCTTCGCCGGTCACGCCGGCTGCCTCCGGTGCCACGACGACGACCACGTGAGCGCGAGCGGCCGCCGGATCCCCCTCGACTGCGAGTCCTGCCACGCGATCCTGGCCTACCGCACCCCCGACCTCCCCCCCTACCTCCGCTAGGGGACGTACGTACCTTTTCACCTTTCCGCCGGTGATCGGGTGGGCTGCGCCGAACCACGAACCCGGCATCCTCGTGCGAAACGCCTGACGCCTCCGGAACAGGCCGATTCCGCCTTCAGGGGACGTACGTACCTTTTCACCTTTCTCCCTCAGGGGACGTACGTACCTTTTCACCTTTCAGCCGGTGATCGGGTGGGCCGCGCCGAACCACGAACCCGGCATCCTCCTGCGAAAGGCCCGAGGTCCCCGGAACAGACCACCACCAGAATCACCGTCACCGGCGGACTCGGCGTGCGACCTGTATCGGGAGGGCAACCACATGCCTAGAATCGCGCGAGCCGAGAACCTCGGGGATCTCCACCACGTCTGGGCCAGAGCGGTACCCGAACAGGTCCTCTTCCACAATGACGAGGACAAGGAGGACTACCTCGCGGGCGCCGAGGAGATCTTCGGAAGGACCGGGACCCGATGCGTCGCCTGGTGCCTCATGTCGAACCACATCCACTTCGGCCTGCAGACAGGCGGCGAGAAGCTCTCGCGCGTCATCCATGCCCTTCACACACGGCATGCCGTTCGATTCAACACACGCTGGGAGCGGAGGGGATCCCTCTTCGACGGCCGGTTCGGCTCCCGCGTCATCACCGACGACAAGGCCATCATCGTGGCAGTGGAATACGTGCTCCTGAATGCTCCCAGGGCCCACTTGTGCTCCGGGGTGGACGGTCTGGCCGATTATCGGTGGAGCGGGTACAGGGAGTTGATGGGGCTTACCGCCCAGCGACTCGTGGACGTCCCGTTCGTTCTGGGCGAGTTCCGCTCTTCGCCCGACGCCGCGCGCCGTGCCCTGAGAAGTGCCCTCATCGCCCGGCTTGGGGATACGCCTTCCGACTCTGACTTTCCCGCTGTCCCCCTGCTGCCCCGCGACCAGTTCGATCTCCGACTGGCAGGCGAAACGGGGATCGAAGGAACCCCCGAGACGACATTCAGGATCGTCTCCGACCTCGGGTCGGCGAACCTCGCACGCCGGGTCTGGGAGAACCGGGGGGGTAAGCTCGACTCGCTCCTCGTCACCCTCTGCGGCATCCTGGGGGCCCGACCCGATTCGGTGCGAGCCGGCCGCCGACGTCGCGCGGAGACGGAGGTCCGCTCCCTTCTGGCCCACATCGGATGCGATCGGCTTCGAATCCCGCTGGCCGCAGTGGCCCGCGCGACGGGGGTCGCTCCACAGTCCATTTCCCGCGCACGGGACCACGGGCGCCGACTCATGGAGAAGATCGGCGTCAGCCTCGAGGAGATCCTCGAGTGGTCCATCCGCGAGGCGACGAGCCGCACCGGTCTGCCACCTGGCTCTGACACCTCGGCCACCAACACCTGAGACGGTGCCGATCGACTGGGTGGAGACGCCATCCCTGACCCGAGGGGCAACTCCCGCCGTCTGGGTTTCCGGAAAAGGTGAAAAGGTACGTACGTCCCCTATTGGTCCATGGTGGGGTGGAGGGTGCGGGGGATGAAGCCGGTGCAGAGGATCGCGATCTCGACCACGCCGATCAGCACGAGGCCGCGGAGGATGCCGCTCGTGAAGCCGTAGCTGTGGAGGCCCACGCCGAGCAGGTTCACGCCCCACCACGAGAAGACCACCACCAGGCCGCCGAAGACCGACGCCATCGCGAGGCCCCGGTCCTTGATGAGGCCGCCGAGGTGCGCGTGGATCATCGCCACGGTCCACAGGCAGATCATGAGCGCGCCGTTCTCCTTCGGGTCCCAGCCCCAGAACCGCCCCCAGGACTCGTTGGCCCAGATGCCCCCGAGCAGGGTTCCCACCACCGAGAACAGGAGTGTGAAGCACGCCACCCCGAACATCATCCGCCCGATGCTCCGGTAGAACTGCGGTTCGTTCCGCTTCAGGCCGAAGAGCCGGGCGAACAGGAACACGTGGGCGATCGCCGCCCCGAGGAGGCCCGCGGCGTAACCGAGGCTGATCGTGGTCACGTGGGTCGCGAGCCAGAAGTTCGTGTCGAGCACCGCGATCAGCTGCGGCATCGTGTCCTCGCCCCGGCCCGCCTCGTAGCGGTTCGACAGGTACATGCCGAAGAGCCCGAGGACCGCCGCCAGCGCGATGGCGATCCCCCGTCGATGGAAGGCCTCGATCACCAGCGCGCTGATCACGGCGGTGGCCGTGATGAACAGCAGCGTCTCGTAGAGGGTCGTGACCGGCGGCCGCTCGCGGATGACGCACCGGAGCACGATCCCGATCGTCAGGGCCGCCGT
>JALOQY010000333.1 GCA_025459285.1 Planctomycetota bacterium
TCGCGCAGCGACCATGCGGCGAAAGGCCCGCGGCGGTGGCCGGAGATCCACCTCGGGCGATGCCCGAGGTGGATCAGGACTTGAGAGGCGCGGCACTAGGGATCGTCCTTCATGAGTCGTGAGACGCCGGCTTTGGCTGCCGGCATGAAGGCGTCCGTGGTCGCCGTGCTGGTGGTCGCCGTGCTGCTGGCCATGGCCGCTCTCCCGGGAGGCTGCGTGATCCCGGCGCTTTCCCGGGAGATCGACGAGGCGGGCCACGAGGCGCGCGAGTTCGGGGAGGCGATGCCGGCCGGAGGCCTCACGGAGTGCGAGGGAGCGTTCACCGGAGAGGAGGAGCGGGACGGGAGCCGGTGGCTCCGGTTCGAGTTTCCCGGCCTCCTCGCGGGGGAGGGCGGGCGGATCCTCGCGGTGCTCGTCTCCGAGGGGGAGTCGGACGGCGTACGGCGGCTTCTCGTCACCGACACCGCCGGGCCGGCCGCGGCGCGCGCGCCCGCGAGGCTCCTCGTCTACCGGACCCCGGGGTGCGACTTCGGCGGATTCCGCCCGGCGGACCACCCCGGCGAACACCTCCTCTGCCTGCGCGTGGTCGCGGACGACGAGGAGTGCGCGGCGGACGGGGCCTGGATGCCGCCGGAGCCGCACCGGGCGCCGGAGGGCTGGCGCCGGGCGGCCGGCGAGGTCGACTTCCGGTGGGAGGTGCGGTGCCGGGCGGCGGTCGCGGGGCTCACCGCGCTCTATCCCTTCGCCGTCCTCGCCGACGCTGTGATCGTGCCCGCGGTCGCCCTGCTCATCTGCCTGTGCCCGCAGTCGTGTTTCTGAACTCCGGCCCGCCGCCGCGGAGGGCCGTGTCAGACGGCACCGGAGTCCAGTTCATGGAGGAAGTCCCCGATCGGAAGAACCTCGATGCCGTCCGCGGTCTCGTGGGGGCGCTCCCCCAGGAACACGACGATCCGGCGCCGGACCCCCTTCAGATCGGCGATGGTCCGGAGGCCCTTCAGGTCCACTGGCGCCACCACTCGGCTTGCCTTGACCTCGACCGCCGTGAAGCCGTCCCGGCGGCGGACGAGGAAGTCCACCTCCGTGCCGCCCTCGGAGGGCGCCCAGTAGTAGAGACCGTCGTGGGGGCGGCCGATCCCGCTCCCGCTCTCCCCGGCCGCGGCCAGCAGGGTGCCGACGAAGCCCTCGAGGAGCGGACCCCGTTCCGTCTCTCCGGGGGGGTGGAGCTCCCGCCTCACCGCGCGGACGACCCCCGCGTCGGTCCAGTAGAGCTTCGGATGCCGGCGCTCCTTGACCCTGAGCTTCGCTTCGTAGGCCGGCAGCATCCACGCCAGGTGCGTGTCGACCAGGATCTCCAGGTACCCCGCCACCGTGCTTCTGGCCACACCCGCATCCCGGGCGAGCGAGGAGACGTTCAGTACCTGGCCATGGAACAGGGCCGCCACGGGCAGGAAGCGCGCGAAGCCGGGGAGGTTCCGCACCAGCGCCTCGGCCTGGATCTCCTGCGACAGGTACAGCCGCACGTACGCCTCGAGGCTCTCCTCAGGGACCGGGGAGGACCAGATGACCGGGAGACTGCCGAAGCGCAGGACCTTCGTCAGGTCGAAGTCCGGCCCGAGCTCGAAGGGGTAGAGCGGGTACATCACCCGCCGGACCGCGCGTCCGGCGAGCAGATTCGTCCCGGCCTGCTTCAGCTTGCGGGCGCTGGATCCGAGAAGGACGAAGCGGAGCCCCCGCATCTCGATGAACCGATGGACCTCGTTGAGAAGGGCCGGCAGGCGCTGGACTTCGTCCACGACAACCGTGCGGCCGTCCGGGACCCGCCGGAGCTCCGCGCCGAACAGCCGCGGATCCCGGAGCCAGTCCTGATAGAGCCCCTCGTCGAGCAGGTCGAAGACCGCGGCGTCCGGGAAGACTCGATGGGCCCAGGTACTCTTGCCCGCCCCGCGCATCCCGAAGAGGAAGAAGCTCCGCGCGGGGACCTGCAGTCTCCGCGAGTAGACGTTGTCAACCATGTCGTCAATTATACCGGAAATTTGACGACATGGTGCAAGGGGCGCCGGTGGGGCGCATGGGCCGCGGAAGCCGCGGTACCCTGTGCTGTCGCATGGCTGCCGAGCGGATAGAGCCGATCAGCCTGTGGCCCAGCGTGGGAACCGCGGAGCTCGTGGTGGTGTCGGCCATCGCCGCGGGACTCGGGGAGCGGAGACCCGGGTCGCTCCCGTGGCTCGCGGTGCTGGTCGCCGTGGCCGTGGCCTGCGTGCTCGCGTACGGCCACGGAGATTTCATCTCTGTTCGCACTCTCTGTTCGCACCCACGAGGCCCAGGGCCAGCGAGGCTGCCCGGGCGGACCCGATAGAATCTCCTGGCCGTCCTTCTGGCCCGACCCGGGGCCGGAGGATGCCGCCCTCCTCGTGAACGAGTGGGTGCTGTACCGCAAGTACCTCGCGGTGCGGCGGAGGTGGGGGAGCGGAGGGTGGCCCGGGCCCGGGAGTCCGTGCTCACGCGCGGCCTCGTTCCGCTGGCCCTCGGGCCGGGGCGGCTCCGGGAACTCATCCCGCTCCAGCTCGCCGCCACGGACCTCGCGGCGGCGAAGGCATCGCTGTCAACCTGGGCCGATCCGCAGCCCGCCGAGGCGCTTGCGGCACTGCGGGGCCCCTATTCGGACTTCTACGACTACGATCTCCCCTGGAGCCTCGCCGCCCTCCGGGCCCTCTGCGACGCCGCGGGCCTCGCCCTGCCGCCGCCGGCCGGACGCTGACCCGCGCGGAGCTTCGCGGCGGAAGCCTCGAGGCCTGCGGAGCCCCTCGTCCGCCCCGCCACCTCCGGCGCGAGCGGCGCCGTCAGCGTCTCCCGAGCGTCAGCGTCACCGCGGCTTCGGCGCCCTCCTCGATCTTCGCTTCCGCCTCCACCGCGAGGCCGGCGGCGCCCGCCGCCTCGATCCGGACGGCCCCGGCCGCGAGATGCTCGAAGCGGACCGTCCCGTCCGCCCCCGCCGGAACCCACGACGTTTCGTGGTCGGTCTCCGCGAGCCGCACGTGGGCGCCGGTGGCCGGCCGGTCCCCATCCACGACCTTCACCACGAGCGAGCCGCCGGCGGTCAGCGCGACCGGGACTTCGACGTCCCCGCCGATCGCGAGATCGAGGACGGCCGGCGCGCAGCCGCGCGCGGTGACGCGGATCGTGTGCCGGCCGGGCGGCAGTCGTGCTTCGCCGCGGCCATCCGCACCGATCGGCCAGTGGAAGCAGACGGGCAGGTTCGGGATGTAAGCCCAGGCCCGGCGGACCGGCCGGCCGTCGGTCCCGGTGACCACGAGCGTGACGGAGAAGCCCCGCGAGAGCGCGACGGAGACCTCCCCGCCCTCCTCCGTGACCTCGACGCCCTCGAGAACCTGCGGGGCGTACCCGTCGGCCGTCGCCACGAGCCGGACGGTGCCCGGCCGCGCGGGCCCGATGGCGAACCACCCGCCGGCGTCGGTCCGTGCGGTGCACGCGGCAAGGCCGTCCCCGGAAGTGAGCGAGACGGAGGCCCCTTCGACCGGCGTGCACCTGTCCGCGGCGGTGACCCGTCCCCGGAGGCGCCCCGCGGGCAGCTCGATGTCCCGTTCGATTGTGCCGCCACCCCGCAGGTCCACCGGGACATCGACGTCCGACCACAGCCGGTAGCGGCCCGGGACGAGCCCGGCGAGGGCGAACCGGCCCTCGTCGTCCGTCCGACCCTGTGCCGTGCTGCTCCCCGGCTCGGGAGACGAGACCCGGAACCAGCGGTCCGGCTGCGGGACGCCGCGCAGGAGAAGCCGGCCGTTGAAGCGGACCCGGCCCTCCTGCTCGCCGTTGTGGAGCGCGATGTCCACCTCCGCGCCGTCCGCGACCTCCACCTCCTCCATCACCGTGGAGGACCCCGACTCGCGGAGGGAGACGACATAGCGGCGGGGGGTGAGGAGTTCGAAGCGGAACCGGCCGTCCGCATCGGTCCGGACGGTCCACCTGACCCAGTCCCCGGCGAACCGCGCGAGGTCGACGCGGACGTCGCCGAGCGGCTTCCCTTCCGCATCGAACGCGGTGCCGGTGATCGTCCCGCCCGGCGACAGAACCACTCGGAGCGCTTCGGCGGCCGGCACGTCGACGTCGGAGACTTCCGCCGGGGCCAGGCCCACGGCGGTGACCGTGAGGTCGCAGGGGCCGGCGGGGAGCCCGCGCAGTTCGCAGCACCCGTCCTCGCCGGTGTCTGCGGCGGCTGAACCCCCTTCGGACTCCGCGCGGACCGCGGCGTCCGGGACGGGCGCCCCATCCGTCGCCCGCCGGACGGCGACGCGAAGCCGCTGGCCCGGGGAGAGGCGCACGATGACGTCTTCGGTCTCGCGCCCGGGCTCGACCTCGATTTCGCTGCGCACCGGAAGGTAGCCGCCGGCGTTCACCGCGAGCGTCCGGCGACCGGGCGGGATCCACTTTCCCGTCAACCGGCCCGTCTCGGGCTCGAACCACACGGAGCCCTGGTCCAGGCGGACGTCGAGCGATCCCGGCGGCCGGCCCGTCTCCGCGTCGACGACGATCCCGGAGAGCGACCCGTCACGCAGGAACTGCAGGAGGTGATCGGTCGTCCCCCGCGGGACCGCGGCGAATCTCTGCTCCCGGGAGCCCGGCACGGACACCAGGATCGCCGCCGGGTCGCCGAGGAGCCCGCGGAGGGTGAAGGTCCCGTCGGTGGCCGTCTCCGCGGGAGGGGTCCGGCGCAGGGCGAAGGCCCACACGGCGGAGGGAATGCCCGGGGAAGCCGGGGTGTCGTGCGGCATCTCCGGCTCGAGCACGGCTCCGGCGATCGGCCGCGCGCTCTCGTCCACCACGCGCCCCGAGATGGTCCCCCCGGGGACGAGGCGGATCGCCACCTCGACCGTCTCCGTCCCGTGCACGCGCAACCGCGGTTCGCGGGCGGGCAGGAAGCCGGGGGCGCCGGCGCAGAGGTCGTGCTCTCCGTCCGGGAGGCCGGGGATGAGGAACCGTCCGCCCGCTTCCACGTTCCGGATCCCCGGCCAGTCCTGCTCCAGCTCCGGGATGCGCGGCACGTGGACCCACGCGTCGGGGATCGGGAGGCCGTCCGGGTCCGTCACGCGGCCGGCGATCGCTCCGCCGGGCGGGAGGACCGCGTCC
>JALOQY010000046.1 GCA_025459285.1 Planctomycetota bacterium
CGACCGGGCGATCGCCGAACTGAAGTGGATCCTCGATCTCAGCGAGAAGACGATTGCCTTGATCCCCGCCCCCACGGACGACGAGAAGGAAGTCCTCGCGAAGCACCAAGCGGCGCTGGAGAAGACGATGTCCGCCGCGGACCCGCCCGCCCGGGAGCAGTAGGACTCTGAGGGGAAGGAGCGCTAGCAGCCCGCGGCGTAAGCACTCAGGCGCGCGGAGGCCCCTCGCCGACGGGCTGCTGGCACTCAACGGCTTGAAACGGCTTTGTGTCCGAGCCGATGAGGATGCCCGGCCTTGCTTCAGTTCCGGGCGGCGTGGAGTCTCAGGAGGTTGTGCGGGGCGCACACGAGCGATCACTCTCCCTGCACCTTGGAAAGACCTCGGTGCAGGAACTGGCGGAATCCCCTCGCAATCTGGTCTGCCCGAAGACGGGTTCAATCACCTGACCCGCGGACGGTAGGGACTCGTAAAGCCCCCCGCTTTCAGCTTCTCCCGCGAAGGCTCGTGCTCGCGGCCCCGCGGAAGAGGGAGAGGCTCCCGGAGAGACTCCACGACCAGCTCCTCACCTGGGGGCGTGGGGGGGGGCTTCCGCGCCTACGGCCGCCACCTGATCCTCGAGACCGGGCCCCGCACCCCGGAACGCTACATGGGCAGACCCGATGAATCCCCTATCCGTCTTTGGACCTCGTCCGGCCCCGGCCATTCGTACCCGGGATCTCCGGGCAGTACGCGATGTACCAGGGGCCGTCCTTCTCGATCACTGCGGTGGGATCACCCTCCGTGTCGCCACCGGGGTATCGGACCGTTCATGCCGGATGACACCACGCGATAGGATGGGGCCCCCGGCTGAGTTCGTCCCGGAGGTAGCCCTCGACCCACTTGCCGTTCGGAAGGTCGTCGAGGAGGAAGATCTCGTCGTTCGCGGGTTCCCCGTACCGATCCGCCAGTTCGCCCCAGGTGATTTCATCGAGAAGCTGCAGCGCGCGCGGCGGCGCCGCCCGGTACGCCTCGATCAGCGGGAGGAGCCCGTCCCCGTGGAGGTGCCCCAGCGCGAAGGCCTCGCGGAGTTCCGGCACGGCCGCGGCGATGCCCCCACTGTCGCACGAGCCGCCGCAGAAGACGCGCCCGTCCCGATCCAGCGTGAACGCCATGACGTCGCACACCGGCGTTGAGGCTCCTGAACGTCCTCTTCTTCGCGGTGTTCGGCGCGATCGGCGCCGGCTTCTTCCGCCGGCTCGTGGGGCGAACCGAACAGGTCCGAAGCTCCGAGGCGGTGCCGCCTGTCCCCGCAGCGCCAATTCCCGCGTTGCCCGACGATCCACCCGGGTCCGCTTCCGGGACACTGCCTCCCCACGTTGCGCCGATGCCACAGCCCGCGCCGCCCGATGGCAAGGGCCGATCCCGCGGCCTGCTCGGCGTCCGGGACGTGATCTACATCCTCGTCGCGCGCTGATCGGTCCGGTCCGACGCCGCCGGACCTCCGGCACCGCCGCGACTCGGGCGAGGTCAGGCGAAGATGATCCGGTTGGCGGGGGGACTCTCCGGGAAACTGGCGATGCAGGCTCGCAGAGCGCGGATCGCCGATCGGGTGTCCGGGTGCTTGCGCGTGGCAAGGAAGACCAGCCCCGCGAACGCGAGCCCTCCGGCCTGCCACCGGACTGCGATGGCCAGCATGTCCGTGTCATGGCTCAACAACACTCGCCGGAGATGGGCAGCCTCGCCGAAATGGACCTCGTCGGCGGTCCCGGGAGGGTGGACATCGATCCCGCGAACCACATCCCACCCCATGGCGCGCAGGGCGCGTACGAGGGCACCCTCGACGTTCTCGTCGGCGTAGAGCGCCGGGGGCTCGGATCTCATCCAGCGATGTCCGGATGCTGCCGGCGGAAGTCAGCTTCGTCCGGCGCCGCCCGGCGGAAGTCGTCCTCCACGGCCTCGGGGTGGTCGTACGAGTACGCAAGGGCGGCGTGGATCTGCCCCAGGGAGAGATGCTCGTAGGAGTCGAGAATCTCCTCGGGAGAGAGGCCTCGTTCATGGAGAGCGACGATGTCGATCACACGCACACGCGTCCCGGCCACGTGAGCCAGGCCTCCGCAGCGCGCGGGATCCGTCCGGATGTGCCCGTAGGTGGTCTGCGTCGTCACGGGAAGCTCCTTGCGACTGGCCACATCATACCGTTTCCCGCAGGCATGAGGGAGGGGCTCGATGCGGGGAAGGACCTCACGATGCGGGAGAAGCACGTCCTCCCCCGCGTGGGCCGATCTGTGCGTCCGCTGCTGCGCCGAGGTCTGGGGCAAGCACGCCGTCGGCTTCATCGACCGCCGCATCCACCGGGAGATCGCCTTTCTCCGGCCACGATCATCCCCGGTCCGGCCGACGATCCGGCGTGACCATCCGCCCCGCCGTGCGTCCTGTTACTCGACAGGGCGGTTTCGGGCGTTATCCCGGCACCGGTTCTCACGGCGGGGCCCCGGCCCTTTCGCTGGCAAGCCCCCGGCCACCCCGGGGCCGACGCCTCCTTCCGGGTGGCCGAGGGGCCCTCGCCGAAGCCGGACACGGCCTCGGATATGGTGTGCCTTCGGCAGCCCCGCGAATTCCGAGTCCCCGGAATATCCTCCGACGGCGGCGAGGATGCTGGCCGGGAGCCGGCGACGGACCGCCCAGCCGGGTTCGGGGCTGTTCTGATATGTCCATGGGCCAGAGGTCCGGGCGGCCCCCGCCCGGCGGGAAGCCTCGGCCGCCGCGACGACCGCTCCCCGCCTGAGCTCGGCGGAAAGGTGGATCCCGGAGGCGTCGGCCGGCCTGGCCTCCGGGTTCCGCCATAGCCCGCCAGGTTCGCCCTTGGCGCGTTCCCGATGCGTGGTCCGAGGGGGAAGGGACGGCCCACCAGTGGAGTGCGAGCTACGGGCGCGCGGGGGCCGCGTGACAGGATCGGGGAGGACGCCGGTGGCCGAGTCGCCGCCGCGAGCCCCCGGAGCGAACCCCGAAGACCCGCGGCGTGGTGGCGGGGCGCGCTACTCGGCGTCCGCGTCGTCGGGGCCGAAGGTCGCGCCGATATGGCGGGCCAGGTCGCTCTCCCCGGCGTTGACAGATGCTCGACTGAACGCTCACCGGTGCGTCAGGAGCGGCGCCACCACGGCGTGCAGACCCGACGCGATGATCGCGTGGCCCGCGGAATTCGGATGGCACTGGTCCGCGAAGAGGTTCGACCCCGGGATGCCCTCCGGGGAGGCCTCCATCAATGCCGCCTCGGCGTCGAACAGGAGGACGCCCGTCTCCCGGGCCACGCGCCGCACCGTCTCGTTGAAGGACGAGAGGGCCCGATGGGGGAAGCCGTCGTGGTCCTTCGCCAGGAGGTAGGCGGCTTTCGCCTCCCCGTGGCGGCCGAGGGCATCGAGCGCCCGGGCCGCGGCGAAGTGCAGGGCGGCCGCCCCGGGCTCCGCCGCCCGTTCGTCCCGGACCGAGGCCAGGGCCTGCTCCGCACGGCCCTGCCGCAGCAGGTGTTCCGCGCCGGCCGCCGCCGCGTCGATCTCCTCGATCGTGAGGCTTCCCCCGGTCGTCGTGACGATGGGCCGGCGGTGGCGGAGGTTCGATCCTTCCGTGCAGAGCACGACCGGGACGCCCGCCGCGAGGCAGGCCGCGGTCATGCGCCGGAGGCTGGCCTCGAAGTGGGCGCGGGTGGCCTCGACCTCGCGGCGGTCGCGCACGATGTAGCGCTCCTCCACCGACTCCGACGAGAACAGGTACCGGCGATCGTCGCCGGGCCCCCTCGCCCCGTCGTGGAGGCGGGCCGCCAGGTGGCGGCCGAGCTGAACCACGCGCGAGGCCGCGAGGAGAGCCGAGAGGTCCGAGGGTTCCATGAGGTCCGCGTAGTGCCGCGGCTCCAGGAACTCGTTGCTCCCGCACATGACGATCACGAGGTCCGGAGAGTAGCCGAGGACCTCCTCCACGATGCCGGTCAGCCGGTAGCTGCCGTAGGCGAAGCCGCCGAGGTTGATCGCCTCCACCTTCCGGGACCCGTCCGGACCCGCGAGCCGGCGGCCGAGCAGGGCGGTGAAGCAGTCCCCGATCGGGTTGGCGAGTTCGGTTCCGCGGGTGATCGAGCCGCCCACCGCGAAGAAACGGAAAGTGCCCGGCGGTTTGACGCGGGGGAAGGACTGGTCGTGGAAGAACCTCGTCCGCGCCGGGCTGGTCCTTAAGAGGGGGCCGTCGGCCTCGAAGACCGGACGATGGCGGACGAAGCTCTCGTAGGGGTCGTTGACCGGGCTCCGGTAACCGACCACGAGGAGGACCGCCTCGGCGAGGAGCAGGAGGAGGAGGCAGGGGATCGGCGCGAGCAGTGCCTTCATCCAGAACGGAAGGTGCCTCTTCGCCATCGCCGCCCCAGGGCCGATCCGACGATAGCGGGCCGACCGCAGGAGCGGGAGCGGATTCGCCGGCGCAGAGCGTGAGCAGAAATCCGGCGCGTCAGTCCAACCGGCTTCTCGATCGCCGGTAGCGGCGGATCAGGGCGTTGGTCGAACTGTCGTGGGCAAGGGGCGGCTCGCCGTCGGTCGAAAGCTCGGCCAGGATGCGGCCGGCGAGGACCTTGCCCAGCTCGACGCCCCACTGGTCGAAGGGGTTGATGCGCCAGATCGCGCCCTGGGTGAACACGGAGTGCTCGTAGAGGGCGACGAGCCCTCCGAGGGACCGGGGGGTGAGGCGGTCGAGGAGAAGCGTGTTCGAGGGGCGATTGCCGGGAAAGGTCCGGTGGGGGACCAGGCGCGCCGGCGTCCCCTCCGCCGATACCTCTTCCGCCGTCCGGCCGAAGGCCAGGGCTTCCGCCTGCGCGAGGACGTTGGCGAGGAGCATGTCGTGGTGGTGGTCGAGCGGGCAGAGCGGGTGTGCGAACGCGATGAAGTCGCAGGGCACGAGGCGCGTGCCCTGGTGCAGGAGCTGGAAGAAGGAATGCTGGCCGTTCGTGCCCGGCTCGCCCCAGAAGATGGGGCTGGTGGCGCGGCGGACCGGCTTGCCGTCGAGGGTGACGGACTTGCCGTTGCTCTCCATCGCGAGCTGCTGCAGGTAGGCCGGGAAGCGGCGCAGGTACTGGTCGTAGGGCAGGACGGCCACGGTCTCCGCGCCGAAGAAGTCCGTGTACCAGACGGTCAGGAGACCCATGAGGACCGGGAGGTTCCGCTCGAAAGGGGCTTCGCGGAAGTGCTCGTCCACCTCGTGGGCTCCCGCGAGCAGGTCGTGGAAGTGCCCGGGGCCGACGGAGAGCATCGTGGACAGCCCGATCGCGGACATCAGGGAGTAGCGGCCGCCCACCCAGTTCCAGAAGCCGAACATGTTCGCCGTGTCGATCCCGAACGCCGCCACCGCCGGACCGTTCGTGGAGACGGCGACGAAGTGCCTCGCCACCGCCCGTTCGTCCCCCCCGAGGCCGGCGAGGGACCAGGCGCGGGCCGCGCGGGCGTTGGCCATCGTCTCCTGCGTGGTGAAGGTCTTGGAGGAGATGATGAAGAGGGTCCCGGCGGGGTCGAGGTCGCGCACCGCTTCCGTGAAGTCGGTGCCGTCGACGTTGGAGACGAAGCGGATCGTGAGGGCGCGACTGCCGTAGTGCCGGAGCGCCTCGTACGTCATGACCGGACCGAGGTCCGAGCCGCCGATGCCGATGTTCACGACGGAGCGGATCGGCCTGCCGGTGTGGCCTGTCCACCCGCCGTCGCGCACCCGGCGGCAGAAATCGGCCATCCGGTCGAGCACGGCGTGGACGGCCGGGACGACGTTCTCGCCGCGGACCGTGAACGTCGCGCCCCGCGGCGCGCGGAGGGCCACGTGCAGCGCCGACCGCCCCTCCGTGACGTTGACCGCCTCGCCGCGGAACATGGCGTCGATCCGCCCGCGAAGGTCCGCGGCTCTGGCGAGCGCGAAGAGGAGTTTCAGCGTCTCGTCCGTGACACGGTTCTTCGAGTAGTCGAGGAAGAGGCCCGCCGCCTCGACGGTGAGCCGTTCGCCGCGCCGGGGGTCCCGGGCGAACAGGTCGCGGAGGTGGACGTCCCGGATCTCCCGGTGATGATCGGCGAGCGCCTTGAAGGCTCTCTGCGCCTCGCGTGTCGTTCCGGACTTCATCTGTCTCACTCCCCCCGGGATGTCGCGTCGTCCACGATCCGCCGCGCCTCGGCGACGATCTCGCCGAGGTGCGCCTCGTCCCGGAAGCTCTCGGCGTAGACCTTCAGGATGTCCTCCGTGCCGGAGGGGCGCGCCGCGAACCAGCCGTTCTCCGTCACCACTTTGAGGCCCCCGATCGCGGCACCGTTGCCCGGAGCGTGCGTCAGGCGGGCGAGGATCGGCTCCCCGGCGAGCGTCGAGGCCCGGACCGCGTCGGGCGACAGCCGTCCGAGCTTCGCCTTCTGCGCAGGCGTCGCGGGCGTGTCGATCCGCGTGGTCCTCGGTGTTCCGAACTCCCCGCACAGCTCGTCGAAGTGTTCGCCGGGATCCCGGCCGGTGCGGGCGGTGATCTCCGCCGCGAGCAGGTTCAGGATCAGGCCGTCCTTGTCCGTCGTCCAGACCGTTCCGTCGCGCCGGAGGAAGCTCGCCCCCGCGCTCTCCTCGCCGCCGAAGCAGAGCGTCCCGGCGCCAAGGCCCGCCACGAACCACTTGAAACCCACCGGCACCTCGGTGAGGCGCCGGCCGGCCCTCGCCACCACGCGGTCGATCATCCCGCTGCTGACCACCGTCTTCCCGACGGCGGCGTCCGCCGGCCACCCGGGCCGGTGGGCAAGCAGGTAGCGGATGGCCACCGCGAGGTAGTGGTTGGGGTTCAGGAGACCGGCGGAGGGGGTGACGATGCCGTGCCGGTCCGCGTCGGGGTCGTTGCCGAAGGCCACGCGGTAGCGGTCCTTCAGGGAGACGAGCCCGGCCATGGCGTAAGGACTCGAGCAGTCCATGCGGATCCGGCCGTCGTGGTCCACCGTCATGAAGGAGAAGGTCGGGTCGAGGGAGGGGTTCACGACCTCGATGTCGAGCCCATAGCGGGCGTTGATCGGCTCCCAGTACGGCAGACCCGAACCGCCGAGCGGGTCGACGGCGAGCTTCAGCCGGGCGCCGCGGATGGCCTCCATGTCGACGACGTTTCGGAGGCCCTCGACGTACGGCCGGACGAAGTCTTCCTGGTGCGTGGTGCGCATCCGGAGCGCCGCCTCGTGGGGACCGCGCCGGACGCCTCTGTTTCTCCCGATCAGGAGTTCGTTGGCCCGGATTTCGATCCAGCGCGTGACGTCGGTGTCCGCCGGACCGCCGTGGGGCGGGTTGTACTTGAGCCCGCCGTCCTCCGGCGGGTTGTGCGACGGCGTGAGGAGGATGCCGTCGGCGACGCCTCGTCCCCGGCCGCGGTTGAACGCGAGGATGGCCCAGGAGACGACCGGTGTGGGGGTCACGCCGTCGTCGCGCTGGACGACCGTCTCCACCCCGTTCGCCGCCAGCACCTCGAGCGCGGTGCGTCCGGCCGGGGCGGAGAGCGCGTGCGTGTCGCGGCCGAGGAAGAGCGGCCCGTCGATCGATTGAACGCGCCGATGGTCACAGATCGCCTGGACGATGGCGAGGACGTGCGCCTCGGTGAAGGAGCCCCGGAGCGAGGAGCCCCGGTGACCGCTCGTGCCGAAGGCGACGCACTCGCTCGGATCCGTGGGGTCCGGGAAGCGGCCGTAGTACTCGCGTTCGAGCCTCGCGAGATCCACCCGCAGCTCGGCCGGCGCCCGCTTCCCGGCGAGCGGGGAGATCCCGGTTCTGTCCTGTTCAGCCGCCATCGCCGACTCCCTTCAAAGCCACGTCCGCCGGGGGTTGTACCACGCCACGGGCGCGGGCCGTAGCCCCGGCCCGGATCCCGGGAGCTTGATCGCTCGGCTCCGAGCCGAGCCAAGCCCGGGTTCGATCCCCGGCCGGCCCTCTCCTCCGATCCTCACGCGGGCGGCTATCGGAAGATCCCGTCCAGGTGGCGGTCGGTGGCGGCGAGGATCTCTCTCGCGCGTTTCGCCATGGAGTAGTGGTCCTCGGGGAACCACAGGATCTCCGGCTCCGCGAGCGCCGCCCGCAGGAGCCTCGCGTTTTCCGGGGGGACGACGGTGTCCTCCGTGCCGTTCACCATGAGGACGCCGCGATGGCGCGGGAAGCCCGGCCAGGCGGGGGGCGCCGGGAACGTCGCGGGGTCCAGGGGAAGGAAGGTCCGGCGGAGCTCCGGCAGGGTCACTCCCCGTGCGACGAGTTCCTCCTTCATCCTCCGGGTCTCCCGGGAGCCCGCCCACACCATCCCGGCCGGGTCGCCTCCCGCCATCACCAGAACCGCGGCGGAGAAGCGGGGGTCATCGCGGTGGGCCACCGCCGCCACGTGGGCGCCGAGGGAGACGCCGGCGACGCCGAGCCGACCGCCGGGCACCTCCGGCAGGCGGGAGAGCCGGGTGGCGGCCGCCCGCACGTCGGCGAGTGCCTGCCGGAGGGCGGCCTCCGTGCGCCGCAGGTCGCTCGAGACCGTGAAATCGCCGCTCTGGACGCCCGGCGGGGAACGTTGCATCATCCACGGCAGCGGGAGGACCGCCGCGAGGTAGCCGCGCTCCGCGAGATGCGAGGCCATGATGCGTTCCGCGAGCAGGATGCCCCCCTTCCACATCGGAAGGACGAGGATCGCCGCCGGCGCCGGCTCCCTCGGCACCCACTCCTCCAGGGGGAACAGATCGTTCCGGGCATTTCCGGATGGCCGGGGCGATCTCATCCAGACCCTTCGCGTGAGGACGCCGGAGCGGGGCGAGGGCGGCGCGAGCGGCTCGACCCGGACGACCTCGGCGAGGGGCGGGGTCTCGGCCGGCGGGAGCGCCGGGCGAGGATCTCCACCGAGTGACACGACCGCCGCCGGGCCCGCCGTTTCGCGCTCCGCCCGGGCACGCATCCCCGTGGTCGCGAGGCCGCCGAGACGTCCGGGGACGGCTTCCACCGTGAACCCGCCGATCCTCACGCGAGGGGTCTCGATCCGCAGGGCGCCGTCGAGCGGCGTCATGGTCGCGAGGGCCGCCGCCAGCGCGGCGGAGAGATCGTCGGAGACCGCCTGGTCCAGGGGGGCGGAGGCGAAGATGAGCGCCGGCCGCCCGGGGTCGAAGAGGACCGGCCCGAAGACGAGGAGCGCGATCTCCTCGCCGTCCTCCCCCGTCACGCGAAGGACGAAGAGGGCCTCGTCGACCGCGCCGCCGGGGTCGGCGGTGTTCCGGACGAGCCCGCGCAGCGAAGAGCGGCCGAGGGCGAGATGCGCCGGCCGGAGGTTCGCCGGTGCCGGTTCGGCCGCGATCGAGACACGATCCGGCCCCGAGGCGAACGCGACGATCGTTTCTCCGTCGGCGAGGAACACCGTGCGCCCGCCATCGGCCTCGACCACCCCGGCCAGTACTGCACAGAAAAGCGTGAGAATGCCCGTCACATGCCGCCCCCGATCCAACTCCCGCCGTTCCGGCCGCGGCCCTCGCGGCGCGGCCGACTGCCATCCTACCGCCCGCTGCGATGGAGTGGGAGACGATGGCCTCTTGAACCTGCTTCTCGACACGCACGTGTGGCTCTGGGGTCTGCTCGAGCCCGAGAGGATCTCGAAGAAGGCGCGGGAAGCCCTCCTGGCTCCGGACGCGGAAGTGCACCTCTCCCCGATCTCGGTCTTTGAGGCGCTCCTCCTCGTGGAACGCGGCCGGGTCAGGGTGCCCGGGAGCGCGGCCTCCTTCGTGAAGGGTGCACTGGGTGCCGGGCTGTTCATCGAGGCCCCGCTGACCGTGCCCGTGGCGATGGAGAGCCGTCGCCTCGCCATCGATGTCGCCGACCCCGCGGACCGGTTCCTCGCGGCCACCGCGGCGGTCTACGGCCTGACCTTCGTCACCGCGGACCGCCGGCTCCGGCGGATCCCCGGTGTGCGCATCCTGCGGGCCTGAAATCCGGGAAGATTGACCCAGGGTCATTCTTCCCGCCCTGCGGGGCGCTAGCGGCCGAGCACCTCCTTCGAGGCGAACGATTCGTTGCCCTCGCGGTCCGCGGCGTCCACGGTGATCACGTACTGGCCGCCCGGCGAGAGGGCGTGGGGGAGATAGAGCCGCAGGCGCCCCGTGGCGGGATCGAAGGCCCTCGGGGGCAGCGGGACCACCACTCCGTCGAGGCGCACCGAAAGATGCTCCGGGTCGATCTCGCCGCCCTCCGCGGCGGAAATGATCGCCACGAGGATCGGCGCCGATCCCGCCGGGACCTCCGCGGCGGGCTCCTCGATGCGGATCGCCGGCGGGTCGACGCGCCGACGGGAGGTGATCGTCTCCTCCCGCGTGGACCGGTTCCCCACGGCGTCCGTGGCGACGAGGAGCAGGCGGTGGAGGCCGGGGGCCAGATCCGGCAGCGCCACCGCGAACGTCCCGCCGCCGCCCGGGACCACCGGGAGCGGACGGCCGTCGAGCAGCGCCACGGGGAGGCCGCCCGTGAGCCCCGACCCGTCGTCCCGGACCCCTCCGGTCAGGGCGGTCGGCACGCCGGCGGCGACGGCCCCGGCGGGAAGATCGAGGCGCAGTTCGGGCGGCTCCCGGTCGGCGAGCATCTCGAAGATCACGGAGGCGAAGGCCCGGTTCCCGGCGCGGTCGCGCACCTCGACGCTGAGGACGTGGCCGGCTCCGTCCGGCAGCGTGATGGTCCCCGTCAGGCGGTCGGCGGCCGGCTCGAGGCCCTCGAGTTCCCGGCCGTCGAGGACCACCCGGAGGGACGCCGGATCGATACCGCTCCCACCTTCGTCCGCGAACCGGACGTCGAGGGCGCATTCCCCTCCGATCAGGCGCTGGCCGCGGTTCGGGCTCTCGATGGTCACCTCCGGCGGAGTCCCGTCAGCGATGACGGTGAACGTCTGCGTGAGCGGGACCATCCGGTTCCCCCGGCGGGTCGCGTCCTGTCCGGCTCGGCGAGCTTCACCGTGAAGGAGGTGGCCTCCGGCTCGGCCATGTTGCCGGCGAGGTCCCGCGCGTAGACCAGCGCGATGTGGACGCCCTCCCCGAGCGAGGTTTTCGGCGTATAGGTGAGGACGCCGCTTGCGGCATCGAAGTGGTCGGGGCTCACGACGAGTTCGTCGATCTTCACGCGAAGGGAGTCCGGGTCGAGGTCCGCGGCGGGAGCGAGGCGGGCCCGGATCATCGGTCGCCCGGTCGAAAGCTCGGCTCCGTTCGCCGGCTCGATCTCGAGGAAGCGGGGGGTGGCCATGTCGAGCGCGACCTCCCCCCGGACCGGACGGGAGGACTCGCCGGTCTCGTACCGCGCGGTGACGACGAAGCGGTAGGGACCTTCCGGAAGGAGCTGGCCCTCGTCGTCCCGGCCGTCCCACAAGACCTCGTGCCAGCCCTCCTCGAACGAGGCGTCCTCCAGCAGGCGCCGGACCGGCCCCCCGGAGGCGCCGGTGACGATCGCGGTCACCGCGGCGAGGTCGGCCAGCCGGAACGTCAGCCGGGTCTCGTCGTCGAGGCCGTCCCCGTCGGGGGAGAGGATCCGGGGGATCATCCGCGCGTAGGCGACGAGGCCGCGGTCCACGAGGACGCGCTCCTCGCCCTGCACCACGTCCACCCCGCCGGCGCGGGCCGTCACCCGCACAAGGTGGAGGCCGGCCAGGGGCCTGCCGCGGTCGTCCGCCCCGTCGAAGTCGAGGCCGAGTTCCCCGGGGGAGATCGGACCGGCGAAGAGGGTGCGGACCACGCGTCCCCTCCGGTCCGAAACCTCCACCCGGACCTCGCAGCCCCGGTCGAAGGCCAGGGCGATCCCGGCGCGGGCGGGGAGCGCGGGCTCCGCGGGGCCGGCGTCGGGGTGGATGACCGCCGGCCGCACCGCCAGCGCGGTGAGGGCCCGGTCCGTGAGCCGCACCTCCGGAAGGTCGGTCTTCGCGAGTTCCCGGACCGTCACCGCCCGCTCCTCGTCGAAGTGGCCCCGGGCGAAGAAGCGGAGCCGCTCCTCGCCGGGGGGCAGCGCGAGGAAGGAGAAGGCGCCGTCCGGATCCGCGACGGTGAACGCCGAGCCGTGGACCGAGGCCACGGTGACGAGCGCGCCCGGCTCACCCTTCCCGGCCACCGCGCGTCCCCGGACGCCGCCCGTGAAGCCGCGGTGGATCCGGAGGCGCCCCGATGCCGGCTCGCCGGGCCGCCCCGCTCCGTCCCGGGTCTCGAGGACGTAACCGTACGAACCGTCCGGCGCCGGGTTGCCGGAGTCGTCCCGGCCGTCCCAGGAGAGTTCGGCCGGCCCGGCCTCCATCGGCCGCGAGACCGCCGGCCGCGCCACGGGGCGGCCCTCCGCGTCGGTGACGAGGAGGGTGACCTCGGCGCGGCCGCCGAGGCGGAAGCGGACCGTCCACGTCCCGTCGTCCTCCGGGTCGAAGGGGTCGGGGCCATCCCGCGGTCCACTCGCCGCGGGCGGCCGCGGATCGAGGAGGAGGGCGAAGAGGCTCGTGCGCGTGACGGCGGCCTCGACCAGGCCGGGCCGGATCTCCTCGCCGCCGAGGTTCTCCCACTCCCCGGTCTCCTCCGACAGCCGGTGGACCGCGGGAGGCGGGGAGCCCGGGGGCAGCGACGAGGGGTCGTAGGGCAGGGCGATGCGGGCGGGTTTCCCGTACCGCGTGCCGTTCACGCGGTAGAACGTCTCCCCCATGACCTTGCGGTCCCCGACCTTCGGCGGGGCGGCCAGGGCGTTGACCGAGATTTCCTGCGGGTCGTCGAGCGCGCCCTCCGGCACGGTGAACGAGGCGCGGCGCCCGTCACGGTCGGTGAAGCCGATCCGGCCGCCGGCCGGGCCGACGCGGGCGGCCGGCACGCGAGGCGCGAAACTTCCCGACGGGCCGGGCAGCGGTTCGGATTCGCCGATCCGCGTGACGACGCGGAAGCTCACCCGATCGCCGGGCCGGAAGGCGAACCCGGAGGGCGCGCCGTCCTTCGCCGCCGGGACGAAGGTGCCCGGGCTGACGAGGCCGCGAGCCTCGCTCCCCCCGAGCGGGATCGGGACGAGGGTCCCCTGCCCGCCGCCGGAGAGTTCGAGGAACGCCCGGATCTCCCCGCCGCTCGAAAGGCCCCGTCCGTCGTAGAGGACCACGAGGTCCTCGGGGGGGATCGTCTCGGAGGCCACCGCGGGGTCGGGAAGCAGCGTGACCCGGGGCATCAGGCCGAGAGTGGCGAAGTCGCGGGCGAGGCCGGGCGCCTGCTCCGCGACGAGGGCGAGAAACCGCGCGAGGGCCGTGACCTCCCCGGGAGGAGGCGAGAGCATCTCCCGGAGGAAGCCGTCGCCCAGTTCGCGCCAGGCGAGCCAGAGGCCCGCCGCCATCGCCCCCGGGTTGCCGAGGCCGCGGCGCCGGGCGAACTCGGCCCGGAGGAGGACCTCTTCGCCGTTCGCCCGCTCGGCTTCCTTCAGTTCGGCGAGGAGTCCGGCGAGGTCGATGCTGCGCTCCGTCCGCGCGCGTTCGTCGCTGGCGAAGTCGTTGCTAAGCGATGGCCGGCCGGCGACGGCGCAGGCGAAGAAGGTGTCGAAGCCGAGCGCGAAGGCGCGGTCCGGATCGAGGGGCCGGTCGTAGCGGTAGCGGCGCTCCGCGGGCTTCAGGGGGGCGGCGTCCGGGGCGCCGTCCTCGAGGAGGTGGCGCCGCACCGCCGCGCCGTAGCCCCGCAGCACGAGGTCCGCGTCGGCCTCGTCGGGATCCTCGGGGTCGCCGCTCACCGCGAGGCGCCAGAGGGAGTCCTCCATGAGCCAGTAGCCGGTCTCCCCGGGGGCGAGACGGAGGCCCGGCTTCCACAGGGCGATGGCCGGAGGGATGGAGGGGGTGGGCTTCCCCGCCGAGGGCTCCGGGCCGGGGTCCGCGCCGGCCTCCGGCAGGATGGACCGCAGGCGGTCCTGGGCGCGGACCACGTGCGACAGGATGTGCAGGAGTTCGGGGCGGTTGTGCCAGATGAGACCGGGCAGGTTCGTGGCCTCGGCGAGCATCTCGTCGTAGCCGACCCCGCCGACCTCGCCGCCGAGGAAGCTCGACATCGTCTCGCCGCCACCCCAGTGGTTGATGTGGCCGCCCGTCGAGAGCTCCCCCTCCCACTCGATGAGGATGCCCGGGTCCCGGTCCGGGACGAGGGCGGTCTCGTAGCCGAAGTAGGGGAGCAGGATCCTCCGCCCGTCCACGAAGGCCGATCGGATCTGGTTCGGGAGGGGGATGATCATGCCTTCCTCGCGCCGTCCCTCCGTCTGCGCGTCGCGGACGGCCCGGAAGACGTGGGAGATCACCCGGTAGGTCCGCCGGCCGGAGGGGGTGACCGCGGCGCGGGCCCGGCCCGCCACGATCCGCTCGCCACCGGCCTCGTCCCGCTGCCGGCGCATCTCGTGGGCCATCGTCTCCGCCACGAGGCGGAAGCGCCAGGGCGGCTGGCCCACCGGGTCCACGCGCAGGCGGAACCACCCCCGGTCGTCGAGCACGTGACCGTATCCGACGAATTGCTCGACATCCTTCGTGAGTCCCCGCGGGCCCGGGAGCTCGTAGACCTGGGCGACGATCACCGCCGTGCCGCGCGGGACCGGCAGCCAGTCCCGGGAGTCCGCGGAGGGCTTGCCGCCGCCGGGAGGCGGAACGTTGTAGCAGGCAAATCCCTCGAAATTGCCGCGGCCGCCGGGAGCGCCGGCGGCCACGGCGACGAGGAGGGCCGCCTGGTACAGCGGTGGCGACGTCCGCGTGGCCGGGCGGCCGCGCACGGAGATGACGCCCGTTCCCCCGGGAGCGGCGCGCTCGGAGACCACGAAGAGGATCGGGAAAGTCCGGGATCCGCCGGGCGGGATCCCCGGCGGGATCCCCTTCCCGGCCTCGACCTCCGGCTCGGAGACCACCGCCACCGCGGGCCTCACCTCCGGGGTGGTCACGCCGAGATGGAGGGTGAAGCCGTGGATCGCGGCGTCCCCGGTGTTCTTCACCGTCAGGTCGACGCGGTTCGACCAGGTGTCCGGCTTCGCCTCGATCAGGAGCCACTCGAAAGCGCATGGCACGGGAGCGGCCCCGGTCTTCCCATCCTTCTCCCGGGCCGGAAGGGCGGTCACGGTGTGGCGGATCGGGAACGTCCGGTCCGCCTCGCCGGCGAACCGCAGCGTGAGGGCCAGTTCGATCCGGGCCTCGTCCCCCCACTCGGCCTCCGGGGCGGCGGCGAGGACGATCTCGAAGGTCGCGGCCTTTCCGGCCGGCACCGGAGGGAGCCCGGAGGGCGCTCGCACGGTGAGCCAGGGAGCGGAGCTGGCCGCCTCGAGCCGGAGGTCCTCCGCGTCGAGGACCGAGAGATTGCGGATCGTGATCGACGCCCGCGTCTCCTCCCCGGCGCGGACCTCGCCGGCCCGGGCGGGCGCGGCCGCGAGAAGGGCGGCGAGGAGCGCGGCGGCGAGCGGTACGGTCCGGGTGTTCATCGGTCCTTCTCCTTCCGGCGATCCCGTTCTTCCCTCTCCCGGCGGGCCCGGTCCTCGAGGTACTGCTGGTAGAAGGTCATCTTCCCGGGCACGAAGTGGCCGCCGCCCCGGATGTCGGCGGCGACGGCCTTCTGCTCCTTGACGAACCGCTCCACGTCGAGGCCGGCTTTCCGGAACGACTCCGCCGCGAAGGTCCGCTCCGACTCCGGGAGCTTCTCCCAGGCCGCCGCCCACGACATGAGGATCTTGTCGCGCTGGAGCTCGAGCACCCGCGCCTTCGCCTCGCCGCCGGGCTGCCCCCGTGCCTCGACGATGGCCGCGTCGAGTTTGCTGACCTCGGCGCACCCCGAGTCGAGACCGGAGACCATGAGCTTCCTCACGAGGTCGAGGCTGCCCTCCACGTGTTCCGCGAGGGCGCGATGGAAGACGGGGTCGTCCGGACCGCAGTCCATCCGCCCGATCCGCTCCCCGAGGATCTCGTGCATCCGGCCGCCGAGCTTGCGCTGCCGCCACTCCCGGATGAGCAACTGTTCGCCCTCGGTGAGGTTGAGCTTCCCCTCCCGGGCGAGGGCGAGCGCGATGTCGCAGAGGTCGCCGTGGTCGCCGCCGCCGGGGCGGGTGAGCAGGCCGTTCAGCCGGGCGAGCCCCTCCTCCTGGCCCGCCAGGGCCCCCATGAGGACCCGGATGCTGTACTTGTCGAGCTTGTCCATGAACGCGAAGAGGTCGTCCACCTCCATCCGGCTCGGCGGCCCGTACTTCTTCACCGTCTTGTGCAGGAAGCGCATGTCGTCGAGCATGATGTCGAGGGCCATCCACTTCTCGAGCCGCGCCCGGTGGAGGGTCTGCTCCGCGAGGTCCCGGGCGTATCTCGCGAGTCCCGGATCCGCGTCCTCGGCCAGCACGAACCGCATGGTCTGCGCGTCGGGCACCTGCAGCACCCCGGAGATGCCGGTCAGGTAGGAGAGGGCCCGCAGCCGGCCGGCGATCACGTACTTCTCGGGGTCGAGGATGTTGTTCTCGAGCGTCGCGATGTCCTGCTCGAGCTGCTTCGCGAGGTCCTCGTGGAACCGGCGGAAGCTCTCGGGGCTGTCATCGCCGGTCCTCGCGACGTGGGCGTCCCACTCCGCCTTGAGGCCGGCCACGAAGCCCTCCGGTCCCGTCGCCTTGAAGCCCTTCGGGAACAGCAGGTCCGCGCAGTCCACCATGAAGTTCAGCTCGAAGTGATCGGGGCGGAAACCGGGGAACTTCGGTTCGTTCCGGTCGCCCCACAGCCACGGGGACTTCGGGGCCTCGGCCTCGCCGACGTAGCGGACCGTGGTGACCCTCACGAACGAGTAGTCGAGGAGGTCCTTCAGGAGGTTGCGCATCGGCACGTCGAGATCGGTGACGAGGAGGGTCAGGTCGAGGTCCGAGATGAGCGGCTTGTACTCCCGGCCGCGCGGCCGGCCCCCGGAGCCCGTGTAGACGAGGCCCATGATCGACGCGCTGAGGGCGGAGATCTGTTCGGGGCGGAGCGCCGCGAGCCGCTTCAAGAGGTCGGGGTCGTCGACCTCCTTCAGGGGGTCGTGGCGCATGATGCGGAGGAACTCGTTGCAGGCATCTTCGACGATCGCCCGGCGCACGTTGTCCACCCGGCGGGCCAGCTCGGGATCGCTCCCGTCCGCCCGGCGGAACATG
>JALOQY010000047.1 GCA_025459285.1 Planctomycetota bacterium
CGGGAACGGATGGGCATCCGGGAGCGGTTCGGCGACCGCGACCACCTCCACCGCGTCCGCCGCGCTCGGCGGGGAGAAGCGCGGGTGATGCTCCCGCGGTTCGGCCTTCCGGGGCGCGAGCCAGCACTCCTCCTCCGCCGGGGCCGCGGGCTCCGGGGGGGCCGCCGGCAGGCGGCGCAGCAGGAAGCTGGTGGTGAGAGAGGGAAGCGGGTGCTCCCCGGGCTCGGCGTCCGGGGGGAGGAGGGTGTCCGCGTCCGGCAGCATCGAGAGCCACGCGCACTTCCCCGGCCGGTGGGCGAAGACGAGCTTCTCCCGCGCGCGGGTGCAGGCGACGTAGAGGAGGCGCGCCGCCTCGGCTTCCGCGCGCCGGACCTCCTCGCACCCCTCGGGCGTGGCGAGCGCGTCGTCCTCGAGGCCGCTTCCCGCCGTGAGGGCGCCGCCCCATCCACTCCGGCCGAACGGCCACGGCCAGTACCGGACGGCCCGCCCGGCGAGAGGCGCCTCGCGGCCGGAGACGGCGGGTCGGAACAGGTCCGGGCCCCGGTCGTAGTCGAGGTCGGTGAGGATCACGACGGGCCACTGGAGCCCCTTCGCGGAGTGGAAGGTCACGACCGTGACCGCGTCCGTGCCCCGGGGGGCGGGGGCGAGGTCCCGCTCGTCGCCGGCGACGTCCTCGAATTCCGCGATCAGACCGGAGAGGGTGGCCGACACGCCGAGGTCCCGCGACTCCTGCTCGTAGGCACGCGCCGCGGCGAGGATCGCGTCGAGGTTCTGGAACCGGCGGGACGCGCCGCCGAACGAGGGCAGGAGCGCCGGCAGGTCCAGCGCGCCGGCCACCGCCGAAACGACCTCCGACGGGGCCCGGCAGCGGGCATCGATCGCCCCGAGCGGTGCGAGGAGCGGGTGGCCGCCGAAGGGTGCGCCGGACCCCGCAGGCACCTCGCGCAGCCGGACGGACAGCCACTCCGGGTCACGGTCGGGCCGGTCGGTGAGCAGGTGCAGGATCGTCGCCGCGGCCACTCCGTCGAAGCGGTCCGCGACGAGCCGGAGGCCGGCCAGGACGAGGGCGCCCTCCCGGGTCCCGAAGAGGCCGGGGAGCGGCAGGGCCGCCGGTACGCCCGCGGTCGCGAGCGCACCGGCGAGGGTCCGCGCCCGTTCGTTGGTGCGTGTGAGCACGGCGATCTTCGCCGCGGGTACGCCCTCCCCGACGAGCGCGCGGACTCCCGCCGCCAGCGCCGTCGCATCGTCGTCCCGGTTCTTCGACTCGAGGAGCCAGCGCTCCACGCCGCGCGGGGCCGGGGGGTTCCTCGGGCGGAGCGTGGCCTCCTCGCCGAACAGCGGGCGGAAGAGGGCGCCCACCAGGCGGACGAGCCCTTCCTGGCTCCGGTAGTTGTCCGGGAGCCGCTCCCGCGAGGATTCCGGCACCGCCGCGAAGACCTGCCCCAGCAGTTCGCTGTCCGTCCCCCGGAAGCCGTAGATGGCCTGCTTCGCGTCGCCGACCCAGACGCTCCGCGTCGCGAGCTCCGAGAGGCGCGAGAAGATCGCGAGCTGGAGGGGGTTCGTGTCCTGGAACTCGTCCACCACGACGAGGGAGATCGAGGCGCGAAGATCGTCCTCGAGAGAGGGCGTCCCGAGCAGCCGGAGGAACAGGACCTCGAGGTCCGTGTAGTCGAGGAGGCCGCGCTCCGCCTTGTAGGTTTCGTACGCCGTCTCCAGGGCGAGGACCGTGTCGGCGAGTCGGCGGGCGAAGTCCCGCACGTCCGCATGGAGCCCCGCGAGGAGGCGCACGCGCGCGCCGGTGGCCCGGACCTCCGCAAGACAGCCGTCGGCGCCGGAGCGCTTGCCCGCCCCGAGCTTCGCCGCCAGGACGAAATCCTGCCAGCAGCCCTTCCGCCGGTCGACGAGCTGCCGGAGGCTCGTGATCGCCCCCGCCGTGGTCTTCGTTTCGTCGGCGACCTTCGCGAGTTTCCCGAGCGCCTTCTCCGCCGCGCCGTAAAGGTCTTCCGGTCCGCCCTCCTCCACCCCCTTCGCGGCGCCGAGAATGACCTCGCAGAGTCGCTCCGCGCCGGAGAGGAGCTGGGCCCGGAAGCGGTCGGCGGGGATGGTGTTCGCGCGCTTGCGGCCGAGGAGATCGAGGATGAGGACCCGCGGCTCCTCGATCCCGAGGCGCCGGGCGACCTCCGCGAGCCCCGAGAGGTCGCCCCCGTCGGAAAGCGCGAGGAGTCGCCGGAGATGCCGCTCCTCGCGCCCCTCCTCCATCACCGAGAGGAGGGGCGACAGGCCCAGCGCGAGCGCGTGGCGGGACAGGAACCGGTGGCCCACGGAGTGCACGGTACCGATGGCAGCGAGTTCCAGTCGCTCGGCCTTCTCCGTCCGCGCGGCCGGCGGAAGCCGCGGGTCCGTGAGGATCCGGGTGAGAACGCGACCCTTCAGCTCCGCCGCCGCCCGGCGCGTGAACGTCGTCGCCAGCACGAGCGCCGGGTCGAGACCGCGCGCGATCGCCGCGGCGATCTCCTCGCAGACCCGGTGTGTCTTTCCCGTCCCCGCGCCGGCCCGCACCACCGTGAGATCGCCGGCCATCACCGCACCTCCGTGAGCCCGCAGAGGAGGGAGTAGTCGCACCACCGGCACGCCGACTGGACATCCTCCTCCTCGTCGAGGAGGAGCTTCACGCCCTCCGGCCAGGTCCCGGGATCCGCGAGCGGCCAGGCCGGAACCGGCTCCCCGCCGGCGAGCCAGCCACCGGTCGAGCGAAGAGCGTCCCGGAACGCCCCCCAGACGGCCCGGATCGGCGGGGCCCCGGAAACCACCTGGGAGGGCTCGGCCCCCGCGAGGGCGCTACCCTCCGGCGTCAGGAGCCGCGCCGTCGCGAGCACGAGGTAGGCGACGGCGGAGTCGATCTCCCCGGCCCTCCGGGCGGCGGCGTAGGTGGCGAGCTGGACCGCCGTCCCGTCACGCAGCGCCCCGGCCTGCCAGGAGCCGGAGTACTTGAAGTCGAGGACCGCCTCCCCGCCATCCTTCTCCACGAGGCAATCGATGAAGCCGCACAGGGGGATGCCGTCCACCTCCGCCTCGAACCGCTTCTCGAAGCCCGCGAAGCGGTAGCCGCCGGCGCGCAGCGCCTTCACGAGCGTCTTCGCGGCGGCCGAGAGTTCGGCCCGGAGCCGATGGCGCGCGGCGGTTTCGGCGGGCGTCGCGAGCGGCGCGGCGTCCAGGCCGACGCGATCGTCGAAGATCCCCTCCACCGCCTTCGCCGCGGCGGCCGGCGTGGGTGGGTCCCCGCCTTCTTTGAAGGTCTCCTCGAGGACCTGGTGGCCGAAGGTCCCGAAGAGCTGGTTCCCCTCGGGCAGACGGGCGATCGGGCTCGGACGGAGCTTCGCCGCGTAGTGGAGGACCCACTGCAGCGGGCAGGCGAGCCGGCTCTGGAGCGAGCTCGCGGATTCCCGGGAACGCTCCCGGAGCAGCCCCGGCGCCACCGGCCAGAGGGTCCGCGGGCCCGGTGCCGGAACCACCGTCACGGCCTCCGGCCCGAGGGCGAAGGGTCCGGTGTCGGGCTTCGCGCCGGACGCGAAGAGCAGGTCGAGCGCCGCCGGTCCGGTGGTGCGCACGAGCGCCTGTTCGAGGATGCAAAGCCAGAGAGGGTGCGGCCGGCTCTCCTCGTCGGCGAGGAGGGAGACCGCGAGCACGGGCCCCCGGATCCGGCAGAATCCCTCGCGTTCCGCCGCCCGCAGGAGTCGAAGCCGGTGGGCGCCGTCGTCCGTGTCGATCCCAGAGGAGCGGAGTGCCGCGATCTCGCCGGGTCCGAAGGCCGCGCCGCCACGATCTTCGGTGACGAGCGAAAACCACACGAGGGCGCCCGCCTCGTCGGAGATCGCGGCGAGGTTCTGGACCAGGCGCGGTCCGCCTGTCGCGGCGGCCCGGGGTCTCCGGAGGAGTCCGCCGGCCTGCGCCGCGTCGAGGAGCCTCGCGAGCTGGGGCTGGCGAAGCGGTTCGCCCTGCATCGCCGCGAGGTCCGCGACCGCTTTCGCCTGGCCGGCGAGCGCCGAGAGGCCGGTCCGCAGCTCCTCCTCCCTCCCCTCGTCCGCAAGTGTCGTCGCGTAGCCTGCCGCCCAGCGGGCGACCCGGCCGCAGCAGTCGACCACGAGCTTCACCGGCAGTGGCGAACCCTCCGGCACGCGGGGGCTGTCGAACCACTCGGCGAGCCGGCGGGCCGTCCGGCCCTCGGGGTCGGCCTCCGGGGTCGTCAACTCCCGGACCGTCCGTTCCCAGGACCGACTCATGAGACCGGGCCGCTCGGCGAGCGCCGCGGCGAGGCGGCCCGCGGCGGCGCGGGGGAGCGGCGACACCGGAAGCGACACGAACTCCAGCAGCGTGTGAGGGTCCACCGGTTCGGAGAGGAGGCCGAGTGCAAGGGGAAGGACCTGCGGGACGGGCAGGGCGGTCGTGGTCTCGGCGGCCCCCATCGTGGGGAGACCGCGCCGGGCCAGCGCCGCGTCGAGCGCGACGGCGGCGCCCGGCTGTTCGCAGCAGACGACGAGGTCGGTGAAAAGCTCGGGCCGATCGGCGAGCGTTGCCGCAACGGCCTCCGCGGCGGCGGACAGACTCGCCGCGGAGACGAACCGGAAACTCCCGTCCGGCGGGAGGCGCCCGGCAGGGGGGTGCCCGCAAAGCGCGTCCTGCGCGGCGCAGAGGGTCGACCCGGCCGGTGCCGCGGGGACCGCCGCCGGGAGCCGTTCCACGGAGAGCCGGGCGAGGACCGGGCGCCACGCCTTCGGCCAGTCCGCGGGATCCTCCGCGAGCAGGAGGCGGTGGGGCGGGAGGACCTGCTCGGCCGCGAGAGCGTCGAGAACGGCGGCGAGGCGCTCCGCGATCCCGGCCCGGACCCGGCGTTCGCCGCGCTCCGCCTCGGCCAAGTCGTTGACGAGAGCCGGGAGTCCCGGCGCGACGCGGCCGTCCCAGCCGGCGAGCAGGAGATCGTCGCGGCGGGCGAGGAGTTCGGCGGCAGTAGCGTACCGGTCGACGGCGAGGCTCCGGGCGAAGCTCGTGCCTGGGGCGACGGACAGGAGAGCGGCGTACTCGAGGATCCGCCCGCTCGCCGAAGGCGGCTGGGCGGCGAGACCGAGCTGCGTTTCGAGCCAGTCAAGGAGCGCGTCCGGCCCGCCCTCGACGATGCCCTGGCGCGGCCTTTCGGTGAACGGGGGCCACGAATCCCGGAAGAGCCCGATGTTGAGTTCGGTCGCCCGCTGCATGCGCTCCTCCCGGATCGGCCCGCGATCCCCGGCCCGATGATACCTCGCGGCCAGCGTCCCGTCGCCGAGGGGCTCTTGCGCGCATGAGGGCTTACGCCGGCGGACTGCCGGCATCAGCGCTTCGGCAAGAGGTCGGCCTTCGTGAGGCCGAGTTCCTTCAGGTGCTCGGTAAGCCACGTCCGGAAGGCCGCGGCATCTTCGAACTCCACGCCGGTGATGGCCTTCACCGCGTCGAGAAGATCGAGGATCCACCACTTGTCGAGGGTGTCCGGTCCCGTGCCCGCCTTCGGGAAGGCATGCTTGCCGTACTTGCGCATCCAGTTCCAGCGGGAAACCGCGGGGTCCTGCCCCGAGGGGACCTTCATGGCCGGCCCTCTCCGTCCCCGGACGACTTCTCCCTCGCCGTACTCCGCGAGGGAGAGCAGCCAGGGGAGGGCCTTCACGTCTTTCTGGAGTCCGAAGGTCCGGATCACCTCGGTGGTGACCGAGACGTAGGCGTCGTCCTTGAAGTGGGAGCCGGCAAGGATCAGCTCCCTTCGGGCGCCGGTGTAGCCGAGCTTCGCGATCCCCCTCACGATGGAATAAAGGACGTCGGGGCAGGCGCCCTCCTTCGCGATGCGGTCGCGGAGGATCGGGCCGGCGATCTCCGCGAACCCCTCCATCCGTCCGAGGACCTGGGCGGCGACGCTCCGCACGCCCGGTTCAGGATCGGCGAAGGCGCGTGCGCCGATCTCCTTCGCCGTGATCTCGTGGGGGTACTCGACGAGCGCCGCCACGGCCCGCTCGCGCTCCGCGGGGTCGTCGTTCACGAACGCCTTCCGGAACTCCTCGACGGCCTTCCGGGCCGCGGCTTCCGCGGGGTCGGGTCCGGCCGGAGCGAGGAAGAGAAGGACCGCCAGCAACGGCGTGATTCCGTTCATCTGCACCTCCGTGACGATCATACCTCAACGGGGCGGCCGGAGGCCGCGCAGGAACTCGATGGCCTTCGTCTCGAGTCGCTCCTCGACGACGAGGGTGTCGCGCGGGCGCACGAGGATCTTGCCGCGATCGAGTCCTCGATCCACTTCCTCGGTCTTTCGCCGGCCGTTCTCGACCGGGCGGCCGCTCCCATGCCGACGGTCGTCAGGACTCTGGACGCCCTGCATCTCGCGAGTGCCCTGCTTCTGCGGGAGCAGCAGAACGAGGCGCCCTTGTTCGCCACCCACGACGTCCAGCCGTCCGTTGCCGCCCGGGCGCTGGGGTTCACGCTGGCAGCCCGTCGGTGAAAGCCCTCATGCGCGCGGAGGCTCCTCGGCGACGGGCTGCCAGCACGTTGACTGACCGGCTGCCACGGCGCCGCACGCATCCGGGCTGGCCCGGCGGACGCCGTGGGAGTAGGATCTCGGGCATGTGCCCATCCCGCCGCGCCATCCCGGTCCTGCTCCTTCTGGCCGCCGCCCTGCCCGCCTCCGCCGGACCGGATGCGGCAAAGGACTACCGGAAGGAGTTGGGGAAGGTCGTAGCCCGGCAGAAGACGTACGAGAAGGAGAAGCTCGCCGAGGATCAGCGGGCGGCCACCGATGTTCTCGTCGCGCCGTGGCGCGAGCGCGGCGGGCCGGACGCGCCGAAGGTCATCGACTACGACTTCAGCGGCTTCTCGGAGTTCTACGAGCGGATCGCGGACTACGGGCGGGAGAAGGGGCAGCTGGCGGTGGCCCTTTCGGAGGCGAACGACGAGGCCGCCGCGACCCAACTCGTGGAATCGCTCGTCGCCTGCCTCGGCGAGATCGCCGTGCTCGACCGGGAGCTGTGCGAGGCGAAGCCGCTCTCCCGCGGCATCAGCGACCAGGGTCCCGGGGCGCGGCGGTACGCGGCGTGGCTCTTCCGTGACGCTCTGGTGGAGGCGCTCGGGAAACTCACCGACCCGAAGGCCCTCGCGTATCTCGCGAAGAAGGGCTTCGCCGCCGCCGAGGATGGCGACCGGAAGAACCGCTCGGCGCATGCCCGGGTGGCCCTGCTCGACGCGGTGACCGCGGCGAGCGCCGCGCTCGCGACCGCGCAGGCCGCGTCGAAGGAGCCGCGTCTGCGGATCGCGGCGCTTCAGGCGCTGGCGCGCGCGGCCCCCGGGCCCGCCACGGAGGCCCTTCTGAAGAGCGCCGTGGCGGAGGACCCCTGCTTCGCGGTCCGCGCCGCGGCGGAAGCGCAACTCGGCGAGGCGAAGCCGGAGGCGGCCGAGGGCGCGCCGGCGTTCTTCGGGATCCCGGTCGAGGCGCAGCGCCTCCTCATCCTCCTCGACACCAGTTCGCCCACGGTGAAGCCGGCGGACGTGGAGCTCATGAAGGAGAAGAGCTACTCCGAGTGGCGGGCCGTCGCGGAGAAGGACCGGACCTGGCTCACCCAGCTCGCGCTCATGTGCACGGAGACCCGCGACCTGCTGGGATCTCTCCCGGCCGACGCCCGGTTCGACCTCCTCGATCTCGGGGACGGCGACCGGGTCACGGCCCTGTCGCAAAAGGGGCTGATCGCGGCGGACGAGGCCGGGCGGCGCCGGGCGGTGGAGTTCCTCGCGGGGCTCGTCCCCGGAGGCTACGTCTCGCAGATCGAGGCGCTGTGGGAGGCGTCGCGCCGGATCGGCGCCGACCCCTTCGGGACGGCGCTGCCCGACGCCCCGCAGGCCGACCTGGTCATCCTGGTCTCGAACGGCGTTCCCCACGGCGGCCCGCTCATGCACGGCCCGGCCATCCTCGACGACGTGTTTCGCCGCCACCGCTTCCTCCGCGTCCCGATCCACACGGTCCGCGTGGACGACTGCGCCGCCCCGGCCGACGACGTGATGAAGGGCATCGCCGAGCTGACCGGCGGCCGCTACGTCCACTGCACGAAACCCTAGCAGCCCTTCGGCGACGGGCTGCGAGGCGCCTCGGTTAAGGCCTGCGGCCGGCGATTGACTATACACACCCAGTGTGTATCATGGGTTCGTGAGCAGCAGCCGCGAGATCACCCGGCGCCTCGAGGCCGATGGCTGGGTCGAAGTGGCTCGCAGAGGCAGCCACCGGCAGTTCAAGCACGCTGCGAAGGCGGGGCGGGTGACGGTGCCCCATCCGCGCAAGGACCTCGCGCCCGGCACGGTACGGTCGATCCTGAAACAGGCGGGTCTGCTCGCAGGAGAGTGAACATGGCTGTCTACGTGGCCTATCTGCGCAAGGCTCGCCGGGGCTACAGTATCGACTTTTACGACTTCCCTGGCTGCGCCAGTGCCGGCGGCACGGTCGATGAGGCGGTGGCGGGTGCGCACGAGGCGCTCGCGCTCCACATCGACGGGATGGTCGAGGATGGCGACCGGGTTCCCGATCCCTCACCTCTTCGTGAAGTGCTCGCCGCTCCGGAGGCGAAGGGCTTGTTGACCGCGGTAGCCTTGCAGATCGAGGTGCCCCCGGCAAAGGTCCGGCGTGTCAACATCACGCTGCCCGAAACCACGCTTCGACGGGTGGACGACTACGCACGCCGGCATGGTGAGACGCGATCCGGGCTCCTGGCGCGCGCCGCCGAGCACCTCCTCGAGGCAAAGTGATCCAGGCCAACTTCTCCGGGGTCATTGCACGGAGGCGCAGGGCGGGAAGAATGACCCAGGGTCAATCTTCCCGGGTCAGACGAGGCCGTGGCGGGGTTTGAGGGCGGGCCAGTCGGACTTCAGGCGGAGGAAAGACTCGAAGTCCGGGACTCGGAGGAAGGGGTTGCCGAGCCTCTCCAGGGCGAGAGTGCTCGACGGGCGGCAGCCGTAGTCGTGGCCGGGCCAGATCGTCGTGTCCGGGGGGAGTTCCCGGAGCAGGCGCTGGAGGCTGTCCCACTCCGCGCGCGCCGCCGCCTCGCCGGACGTGCCGCCGACCTTCCCCACGAAGAGGAAGTCGCCGGTGAGCGCGATCTTCAGCGCGGGCAGCCAGAAGAGGAGGTGATCCTCCGTGTGGCCGGGAACGTGGAGCGCGCGGATCTCGAACCGGCCCGCGCCGAGCCGCCACCTCGGGTCGAGGGGCAGTGGCGGCGTGGCTTCGCGCGCGCCGGAGAGGGCGACGAGTTCGGCCACCCCATGCGTGTGGTCGGGGTGGCCGTGGGTGCAGAGAACGGCGGCGATCGCGAGCCCCTGCGCCGTCGCCCGCTCATGGAGCCGGCGCGGCTCGAAGGATGGATCGACGGCGACGGCGACCTTCGCCTCGCGGTCCCCGATCAGGTACGCGAAGTTGCGGTCGCCGCCGGCCCGGATCTGCTCGAAGACGAGCTGCACCGGTTCAGTTGACCTCGTCCTGGCACTGGACCCGCTCCTCGATGAGCGTGGCCATGCGGACGGCGATCTCCACCGCCTTCAGGGCGAGGGTCTGCTCCGTCTCCGGGGTGACCGCGCCGGCCGCGGCGTAGCCGGAGAAGACCTGGGCCGCCGCCCGGAGGATGCTCCGCTCGCTCGGGTGCAGGTGGACATAGACGCGTTCGGCCATGGCCACTTCTCCTTCACGCCACCGTGACTTCGGGGTCGAGATAGACGTCCTGGATCGCGTTCAGGAGCTTCACGCCCTCGGCCATCGGCCGCTGGAAGGCCTTGCGGCCCGAGATGAGGCCGGTGCCTCCGGCGCGCTTGTTGATGAGCGCGGTCTTCACGGCGTTGGCGAAGTCGTTCTTCCCCGACTCCCCGCCGGAGTTGATGAGGCCGATCCGCCCCATGTAGCAGTTCGCCACCTGGTAGCGCACCATGTCGATCGGGTGGTCAGAGCAGAGCTTGTCGTACATGGCGGGGTGGGTCTTGCCGAACTTGATCGCGGTGAAGCCGCCGTTGTGGGTCGGCGACTTCTGCTTGATGAGGTCGGCGAGGATCGTGACGCCGAGGTGGTTGGCCTGGCCCGTCATGTCCGCGGAAGTGTGATGGTCCTTTTCGCCCTGCTTGAAGGCCGAGTTCCGGAGGTAGCACCAGAGGACGGTGAACATGCCGAGTTCGTGGGCCCGCTCGAAGGCCTCGGAGACCTCCTCGATCTGCCGTACGGACTCCTCGGAGCCGAAATAGACCGTCGCGCCGACGCCCGCCGCGCCCATGTTCCAAGCGGTCTCCACGGAGCCGTACATCCGCTGGTCGTAGCGGGCGGGGTGCGTGAGCATCTCGGAGTGGTTGATCTTCACGAGGAAGGGGATCCTGTGGGCCCATTTCCGCGAGACCGCGCCCAGCACGCCGAACGTCGAGGCTACGGCGTTGCAGCCGCCCTCCACCGCGAGGCGCACGATGTTCTCGGGGTCGAAGTAGGCGGGGTTCGGGCCGAAGGAGGCCCCGGCGGTGTGCTCGATGCCCTGGTCCACGGGCAGGATCGAAAGGTAGCCGGTACCGCTCAAGCGCCCGTGGTGGAAGAGCCACGCGAGGCTTCCGATCGTCCGGTTGTTGCGGTCGGTCATCGAGTAGACCCGGTCGATGACGTCCGGGCCGGGCAGGTGGAGCATCTCCTTCGGGATCGTCTTCGAGACGTGGCCGAGGAGCCCCTCCGCCTCGGCGCCGAGCCATTCGGTCACAATCTTGCTCATGGAAGCCCCCTGGTGTCGGAGTGGAAAGCCAGAAGGTAGCCGGCCGCTCCCTGTCGGGGAAGAAACGGCGCCAAAGGTCCTCGGCCCGGGGCAATTCGGCCGCAGCACGATCCGCGAATCCGGGTATCCTTTACCGATCGGGAGGTGGAACGATGAGGACGTGGGCACTGCTCTCTCTCGTGTTCGCGGCGGGGGTCGGAATCGGGTACCTCCTCGGGACGCAGGGAGAGCCGGACCTCCGGGGGGCCTCCTCGCCCGGCGGCCCCACCGCCCCGCCGGCCCCTCCCGCCCCCCGCGTCCCCATATCCCCGCCCGTCGTCGGCCCGTCGCTCGAGGAGGCGCTCGCCACGCTCCCGCCGCCACCGCCGCCGGAGCCCGGGGGCAAGATCACCGGGCGGGTCCGGTCCCCGCAGGGGGAGCCCGTCCCGGGCCTCCGACTGCGCGCGAAGGCGCGTTTCCCCTCTCCGGCCGCGCACGGAGGCGCCTCCCTCGCCGACGACGTCCGCGCGTGGGTGGAGGGACGCCGGCGCAACGACGCGGCGAGCGCCGACATCGTCTCCTCGGCCGACGGCACCTTCGAGTTCCCCGCGGCCGCCGGGGCCGAGTTCTGGTTCGCCCCCGCGGAGGAAGGCGTGCGCCTCCGGCCCACGAGCCACCGCTCGGCCGTCCGCGCCGGGGAGCGGGTCGAGATCGAGATCACCCTGGGCTCCACCGTGGAGTTTGCCCTGCTTCTCCCCGACGGGACCGAGCCCGCGGAGGCGGAGATCCGCGTGAGCGCGGACGGCCGGGGAGGGGACCGGAAGAGATGGACGCCGGCCGGCCGCCGGATTGCCCTGCCGGCCGGCACGATCGTCGTCCGGGCCGTGACGCCGGACGATGCCTTCGCCTCGGAGGAGGAGAGGGTCGCCGCGGTGGCCGGCGGCGGGCCCCCCGTGACCCTCCGGCTCGCCGGGCGCCCGGGGATCCGGGGCCGCGTCATCCTCCCCGCCGGCCTGGAGGTCGCCGACCTCCGGGTCGACCTGATCGCCTGGCCCGAGGGCGCCGCTCCCGAGGATCCCTGGTGGCGCTTCGAGCCGGGGCGCCCTGCCGGCACCTCCGGCGGGTGCGTCTACCGCTTCCTCGACCTCGCGCCCGGACGCTACCTCCTGGCCGTGCGGGCGAGCCGCCGCCTCCTGGCCCGGGAGGTCGTCGAGGTCCCGGAGGGGCTCGTGGAACGGGATCTCCCGGTGGCCCTTCCGTCGCGGGCCGATACCCTCATGCTCGTCGCCGAGAGGGGCGACGGGAAGCCGGTGGAGGACCTCGAGGTGGGCTTCGAGATCCGCGGCCCCCTCGTACAGGCCGCTCACCCCGCGGAGACGGTGCTCCGGCAGGCCGACGGCTCGTACCTGGTCTTCTTCCCCGAGGAGGACGACGGCTTCAAGGGGGCGCGGTGGTTCGCCACCGTCGTCTCGCCGAAGTACGGCCGGCGCGAAGTGGAGTTCGAGCGGACCGAAGCCACCACCGTGCGCGTCCGGTTCGAGGAGCCGGCTTCCCTCGAGATCACGATCGACAGCGCCGGCGCGGGGGCGGCAGCCCCCCGGCCATCGGTTCGCGCCGGCGGGCTCTCGGCGACACCCGATGCGGAGGGGCGCGCCGTGCTCTCCCCGCTGCCGCCGGGTCCCGTGACCGTGTCGGTCGTCGCCCATCCGGGCGGCACGCCCCAGGGCAACACCATTGCGCGACAGGAAACCGTGCTCGTTCCGGGGGCCAACCGGCTCGTGGTGAGGCTGCCGGTCCTGAGCGACCTGATCGTCGAAGGCGCGGCGGCCTCCCGCGGCGTGTTCGTCCACTCCCTCGACGACCCTCAGCTCATGGTGCCCGGCCGGACGACGAGGGACGGGCGCTGCGTCTTCCTCGCGCTCCCGCCCGGCCGGTACGTCGTCCGTTCGGACGACGCCACGGGACGCGAGCACATGGAGGTGACGCTGCCGGGGCCGTCCACGGTACGGTTCGCGGCGGGATCGCCGCGCACGGCGGAGGAAAGGCCCGGCGGGGAGTTGAAGCCCGCTCCGAGGTGACCCATGGGACGACAGCTCGCACTGCTTCTCGTTGTTTTCGCGGCGGGGGGCGCCATCGGGTACATGGTGCGCTCGATGACCGGGGATCCGGTGGAAACCGTGGGACCCGCTGCCCGGGCGCCCGTGGCCCCGGCGCCCGCCGACGAGCGGCCGCTCCCGGAGCTGCCGCGGGAGGTCGCCCGGGACCTCTCGGTGGCGGTGGCGGCGCTCCCCTCGCCGAGCCTCGACCGCTCGCCGGAGTCGATCCGCGGCGCGCTGCGCACCGCGGAGGGCGACCCGGTGCCCGGCGTGAAGATCGTCGCCCGGACCTCCTCCGACGGGGAGAGGCCGAAAGACGACGCCAGCTTCGAGGAGGAGGTTCGCGACTACGTGAAGCGCCGGGCCTTCGAGCGGGCGGCGCGCGCCGAGGCGATCACCGGTTCCGACGGCCTCTTCATCCTCACCGGCCTCGTGGACGCGAAGTACCAGCTCTCCGGGGAGAGCGACGACTGGGGGGTCAGCGTGAAGCCGCCCCACCGGGAGATCCGGCCCGGCGTGGAGGTCCAACTCCTCGCGACCCCGGTCGTGACCCTCGACGTGACGGTTCTCCTGCCGGACGACACGGAGCCGAAGTCCGCGACGGTCGCCAGCGCCTCCCCGGGCGCCGACCGGAGGTACCCCAACCGCATCCCCTGGCGGCCGGGGCAGCGCAAGGTCCGCCTCCCCCCCGGAACGTGGAGCGTCTGGGCCACCGGAGGAGACCTCCTCGAATTCGCCTCGGCGAAGCAGGAGCTGACGCTCGTGGCCGGCGAACGGCGTCCGCCGCTGGTCCTGCGCCTCGGTGACCAGCCGGGTATCCTCGGCACCGTGGCCATCCCGGAAGGGGAGCCCATCATGCAGATCATGGCGACGGCCCTGAAGCTCGGGGCCCAGGAAGCCGCCGAACCGAAGCGCCTCGTGCAGGAAGCCACGAGCCGTGCATCGGTGCGGATGGATCGGGGGGGGGCATTCGCGATCACGGAGGTCGAGCCCGGGAGGTATCTCGTGGGGGTCCTCGAATCGAACCGGATCCTCGCCCACGCGGTGGTGGACGTGGCGGACCGGCTCGTCCCGGTGACGCTCTCCGTGCCCGCCGCGGACCGGTCGGAGTACGCGGTCGTGTGGGTCGAGGGGCCGGACGGCAAGGCCGCCGGCGAGCAGACCTTTGTCTCGGTGAACTGGCGCTCCCTGTCCCGGGGCGGGTGGGGAGGCGGGCAGGGCGCGACCCGGCAGGCCGACGGGTCGTACCGGGCGTACTTCCCGGAGGCGCCGAAACCGGAGGAGGCTTCCGACGCCGTCTGGGTGCTCATGGTGAACTCGCAGAAGTTCGGCTCCCGGACCATGGAGTTCGCCCGCGCCGAGGCCACGATCGTTCGCGTACGGATGGAGGAGCCGGCCTTCGTCGAGGTGACCCTCGAGGGGTACGCCGGCAGTGGCTGCGAGGGATGCGTCGACCTGAACGTGACGCCGAAGGAGGGGGGTTCCGGGGGCGGCGGCAAACCGGATGGCGACGGCCGCTGCCGGATGGGGCCGGTGGCCCCGGGCGCCGCCGCGGTGCAGGTCATGGTGAGCGAGCCCCGCAAGGGGCGGCACATGGTCGTGCTCCGCCAGGAGGTGGACCTCGTGCCGGGCACCAACTCCGTGTCGCTGCGCATGCCGCCGCTCTACGAACTGACCGTGGTCCTCCCGGATGACACCGTCAACACCAACGTGATGCTCATGGGACTGGACGCCGAGCGGGGCGCCACCAGCTCCTGGGCCCGGAGCGACGGCTCGGGGAAGGTCCTCTTCGACCGCCTGCCGGCGGGCCGCTACCGGCTCACCGTCTCCGGGCGGGAGAGCGGGACCATGGAGGTGGCGGTGCCCGCGCAGTCGGTCGTGCGGTTCGAGGCGATGGTCTTCGACTGCTTCGTCGTCCGCATCACCGACGCCGCGGGTCTGCTCGCGCGGGCCGGTTTCGCCGAGGGCGACCTCGTGACCGCCATCGACGGGACGGAGCTCACGGCGCAGCGGCAGATGAATGCCCTCTTCTCGGCCGCGATGGTGAAGGAGAAGTCGGAGTTCACCGTGCTCCGCGGCGGCCGGCTCCTGACGATCGCTTTCCCCGGCCCCGAGTACGAGAAGTCGCGCGGCAAGGCCGGCGGCACCCTCGAGCCCGCCCGGAGATGACCCGGAGGTGCTCTCCGTCCTGTCGGCAGGTCTGACCTGGCCGTCAAGACGCCCTTCGACGCACCCGAGCGCGGGAAGGCGACCGCCGACGGGCTGCTACTGGAAGAGCTTCTCGTCGGGCAGGATCTTCATGCCGTGGGCCAGTTCCACCACCTTGATGCCGGGCTGGTTCAGGTGGTAGGCGTAGTTGAGGAAGATGAGCGTCTGCGTGAGCCCTTCGATCGTCCGGCCCGCGTCCGCCTTGCCGGTGTCGTAGGCCGTGAAGCCCATCTCGCGGATGAGGAGCGTCGCGCGGTGCTTCGCCTGCAGATCGTCCCCGCAGATCAGGATGTCGCTGTTGGGCGGCATCGTGTGATTCAGGAGCATCGTGGCCGATACGCTCTTGAAGGCCCCCACCACCTCGACATCGTCCCCGAGGATCGCCTGGGCCTCCTCCGTCGCCGACCCTTCCTTCGGCCACAGATTCTCCAGGTGGTTCTTCGGGTTCACCGGCGCGGTTACGTCGATCACGAGCTTCCCCTCGACGTGGGGGCGGATCAGCTCGAGTGTCTCCCGGTGCGCGGTGATCGGCACGGTCACGAAGACGACGGCGCCGGCCCGGGCCGCCTCCACGTTCCCGGTGCCCTCGAACCGCGCCGGATCGAGGCCCACGTGTGCGGGCAGCTTCGCCGAGAGGCGCCGCGCCCGATCCGGGTCGCGCGAGCCGATGACCGCCGTGTGGCCGGCCTTCGCGATCCGCGTCGCGATCCCCGCCCCCTGCCAGCCCGTCCCGCCCACCACCGCGCACTTCATGGGGTTCCCCCTTCCGTCCGGAACGATCAGGCCGCCGCCGCCGCGTGGTCGCGGAGGTTCGGGATCACGTCCTTCGCCAGCCGCTCGAGGGAGGCCCGGGTCTCCCCGGGCGGCATCGCGCCGTAGTCCACGAGCAGCATCAGGTGGTCCACGCCGGTGTCCACGACCGTCTGGAGCATGGTCGTTACCTCCTCCGGCGTGCCCGCCGCCACCACTCCGCGCCGCAGGCACGTGTCGTAGTCGGAGTGTTTCGCGTAGAGACGGCTCAGCACGTACTTCTCGAGGTGGCGCCGGTTCACGGGGCTCTCCGCCGCCGGGTGGTCGCCGCAATGGGTGTGGATCGCGGCGTAGACCTCCCCGTCGCCCGGCTTCCCGCTCTCGCGCCAGCCCTTGCGGTAGTTGGCATAGAGCAGCGCGGCGTCGGAGATGTGCTCGACCGTCGCATAGGGGACGGTCATGATCCCGTAGCCGCGCTTGCCGACGTAGTAGGCGGCGAGCTCCGAGAGGATCGCGATCTTCGGCTCGATCTTCCGGCCGCCCCAGGGCGCCACGTTCAGCTTCGTCTTCGGGACCTTGAAGAACTCGCCCTGATGCGAGAACCGCTTGCCGGTCATGGCCTTCTCGATGACCTCGAGCGCCTCGTCGAACCGCTGGCGCTTGTTCGCCGGGCTCAAGCCGAACCCCTCGAACTCGTGCTGGAGGTAACCGCTGCCCACTCCGAACACGAGGCGTCCGCGCGAGAGTTGGTCCACGAGGCAGTACTGCTCGGCCACCCGCACGGGGTTGTGGAACGGCAGGTTGCTCACCGCCGGTCCGAGCGCGATGCGGCTGGTCTCCACGGCCATCGCCGAGAGGAGCACCGCCGGGTCGGGCACGAGGCCGTAAGGGTGGAAGTGGTGCTCGGCCACGAAGAAGCCGTGGAACCCGAGGTCCTCGGCCTGCCGCGCGAGGTCGATCTTCTCGCGGAAGTAGGCGTCGGGGCCGGGGTGGGCGTCCTCGTAATAGTCGCAGACCGTGAAGATCGAGACTTTCATGCAGCCCCTCCCGGGGATCCTACTTCCGGCGCTCGAGACGGCGGCTGTAGTCGAGGTAGTGGTCGTACAGGTCGTCGATGTTCTGCTGGTCGAAGCCGTCGAAAGCCTTGCCGTCCTGGCCCGTGAGCCGCTGCACGAACTCCACGAAGGGGCCGAAGGGGATCGTCGGGGCGGCGAAGAACTGCCGGAGCCTCGCGCCATTGCCGTCCTGGTGTAGGCGACGTGCTGCACGCCGGGGCCGTAGCGCTTCACGAATTCGTTGATGGCGGAGTTCTTGTCCTGGCTCACCGAGAGGCCGGTCATGGTGGCCCAGGGGTACTCCTCGCTCATGCCGGAGACCAGCGCGATGTGGGCGGCGGGGTGCTTCAGGGTGAAGACCCGTACGTGCTCGGAGAAGCCGAGTTTCGCCCAGGTGGCGATGAACTTCTCCTCGTTCTCGGCCGCGGCGACGTAGGTGACGTGGTCGATGTGGCGGACCGAAGTGGTGCCGGAGGGCTTCCCCTTCGATCCCTGTCCGATATGCATCATGGAATCTCTCCCGGTTCAGGGTTCGCGAAGTGGCGGGACGCTACCCGACTGCCCCCCCCGGGTCAAGACTTGGGGACGTACGTACCTTTTCACTTTTTCGCCCGCCGGTAATCCCCGGCGCCGAAGTCCGGCCGATCCAATAAGGTGAAAAGGTACGTACGTCCCCGGAGAGGGCCGAGGTCATCGGAGGCGACCATGTCGGGTATCGTGTTCTTCCGGACGGAGCGGCTCGAAGAGGTCTGCGAGTTCTACACGCGCCGGGTGGGGGCCGGGGTCTGGCTCCGGCAGGCGGAGTGCGTGCTCCTGAAGCACGGGAACTTCCTCTTCGGCTTCTGCCGTGGCGAGCGGGCCGAGACGCAGGGCGTCCTCACCTTCTTCTACCCGCGCCCGGAGCAGGTGGACGAGGCCTTCGAGCGGCTGAAGGACCGCGCACGCGGCGCCCCGAAGGAGAATGAGCGCTACCGGATCCGGCACTTCTACGCCGACGACCCCGAGGGGCGATCGGTGGAGTTCCAGTCCTTCCTTCATCCTGTCCCGCCTCATGAGGACGGTGCGGATCTCCTCGCCGGGCGGCGAAGCGTCCGCCGGTATCGGGGGGATCCCGTGGCGGAAGACGTACTGGGCGGCGTCTTCGAGCTGTGCGCCTTCGCGCCCTCCTCCCGGAACCGCCAGCCCTGCTCCTTCGTGACGATCCGGCGGGCCGAGCTGCTGGGCGAGCTTGCCGCGGTTCGGGGAGAATCCAGCGCCCCGATCGGCCGGGCCCCCCTCGCCGTGGCGGTCATCGTCGATACCGCAAGGGCGGGACGTCCCGCGGACGACGGCGCTATCACCGCGACCTGCCTCCTCTTCGCGGCGCGGGCCCACGGGCTCGGCACCTGCTGGATCGCCGACATGGACCGCCTCGCCGTCCGGGCCGCCCTCGGCATCGGGGAGACCGAGCGGATCGTGATGATCACGCCCCTCGGCTACCCCGACGAGGACCCGCCGATTCCCCCGCGCCGCCCGCCGGTCGTGCGGGTCGCGCCCGCGTGATCTCCCTCAGAGCGTGAGCAATAATCCCGCGCGGCCTCGTTGTCGGCCCCAGCGCGGCCGGAGAGGTGGGTGGGGGGCGGGACCGACGCCCGCGCCGGGGCCGACAACCCTTCGGGCCGGGC
>JALOQY010000334.1 GCA_025459285.1 Planctomycetota bacterium
GGCCGGCGGTCGGTCCGGGCGATCAGTGCGCCCCCCGCGCAAAGGAGGAGCAGCGCGGCGACACCGGCGCGGCCCCGGCGCCGGGCGAGGAGGGTGAGACCCGCGGCCGCCGGCACGAGGAGCGCGGCGGCGGCGAAGAGCAGCGAGCCCCGCGAGCCGAACCGGGGTACGAGGAGGAAGGCCGGCAGGTACGTGCCGAGGACGGAGCCCGCAGTGGACAGAGCGAAGACGCGACCCGCGGCGCGCCCCACCCCGCCCGCGGCGAGGAGTCGGACGGCGAGAGGGGAGACCATGCCGAGGACGAAGGCCGCCGGGGCGAAGAGGATGAGGGAGGCGAAGAGGGACCCCCGGACGAGATTCGAAAGTCCCTCGACGAAATCCGGGCCGGGGTCATGGAAGAGGTCCGAGACCCGGGTGGCGAACAGGGCCCCCGCTCCGACCAGCATTCCGCCGGCCGCGAGGAGCCCGCAGAAGAGGGACGTGTGCGGGTGGTGGTCGGCCAGGCGTCCGCCCGCGACGTAGCCCAGCGACAGCGCCGCGAGGACCACCGCGATCACGTTCGTCCAGACGTGGGTGGTGGAGCCGAAGAACGGCTGGAGCACGCGGATGGCGGTCATCTCCACGATCATCACCGCCGCGCCGGAGCAGAAGACCGCGGCGAGAAGGAAGGTCGTTGCACCGCGCCTGCGCCGCACGCCCCCGCCATCGCCCATGCGACTACCCTATCACGGCGCCTGTCGCCGTCCACGCGAGGAGGGAGTGTGGGGGGAAGATCGCGCATGCTCTCCGGGGCACCTCCGGCAAGCCGGATCCCGTGGTCGAGCACTACCGTTGTGCTCGGACTCCCGATGCGGGCCCGCTCGCGCCGGGGCCGACATCGAGGCCGCGCGGGATGATATCGCGCGCTCTGAGGCTCTCACTCGCGCGGAGCGCGTGGAGAAGCTCGAGTCCCTCGCCGAGCTGACCGCATTGCCGGAACTGGGTCGGCGACGGCCCCCTGACGACGGGCTGGGCGCCGATCCTCTCCCGCCTCGAGCCGGATCGTGTTAAGATGGCCATCAAGATAGCCATGTCGAGGAGGTCTCCATGAAGCGGGTGTCCATTGCGAGAGCGCGGGACTCCCTGACACGCCTCGTCCGGGAGGTGGAGGGAGGGAGGACGATCGAACTCACGCGCCGGGAACGGCCCGTGGCGGCTCTGATTCCGCTTTCGGAACTGCGTCGGCTGACAGCGGCCCGGCCACGGTTCGCGGAGGCGGTCTCGGACTTCCGCGCCAGCCTGTCGCCGGCCGACCTCGAGGCGATCGGGAAGGCCTTCGTCATTCCGCGTGAGCGGTCACCGGGGCGAGAGGTTGAGCTGTACTACACACCCCCGAAATCCCCGCGCGGCTCGCAGATTTCGCGTGAGCGAGCGCCGCAGGCGCCCGCCGCCGCAGGCGGCGAGGCGGGGGAGGCCGCGCTAGCGGCCGACGCGGGGGAGGATCTGCCTCCCCCGCTTGATCGACAGCGCGGGCGCGCCCGTCGCGACTGGGCTGCGGGCGTGCCCGCGCTGTGAAACCGCGATATCTGCTCGACACCAACGTCATCTCCGAAGCCCTGCGACCCATTCCCGATCCCGGTGTGATGCGCAATCTCTCGAAGCACGAGGGCGAGATGGCGATCGGTGCTCCGGTGTGGCACGAGCTGCTCTTCGGGTGCGCGCGCCTGCGCCCGTCCCGGCGCCGTGCCCGGCTGGAGGTGTTCCTGCGGGAGGGAGTGGCGGTGGCCTTCCCCATTCTTCCCTATGATGTCGCGGCCGCCGCCTGGCACGCCGGGGAACGGGCGCGGCTCGGGCGGACCGGTCGGACCCCGGCCTTCCTCGACGGTCAGATCGCCGCGATCGCCGCGGTCCACGAACTGGCACTCGTCTCCGCGAACGTCCGGGACTATGACGCCTTCGAGGGCGTCACGGTCGTGGACTGGCGGGGGCGCTGAGCAGGGGGGGCACCGCGAGCGGACCTGCGCCGGGGGTCGTTCCCGCGGAGGGCCGGGACCGGAAAAGATTACATGTTACCAACGTCCCCACGAGCTTGCGGGCGAGGGAGGAGAGGGGAAGGTGCTCCGGGCGGGCGAGGACGGCTCCGGGGGGGAGGGGGCCCGAGAGGAGAGTCGCCCGGTAGCAGTCCGCCTCGATCCGCCGGTGGGTGATCGCGTGGCGGATGGTGCCGAGGAGGACGCCGATCCGCAGCGGGAGGGCGAGCTTCGCGAGCGCCTCGGCGGGGGAGGTCCCGTCCGCGACCTCCGCGAACGGCGGAGCGTACGTCCCGGCGAGGAGCGCCCCCTCCGGCGCCCGGAGGAGGAGCACCCGGTCCCCGCGCCGCGCGAGCGCCACGGCCAGGCGGACCCGGACCGGCGCGCGCCGGGGCGGAAGTTCGGGGAGGTCCCTCTCCACGCCCGCCCGCCGGCCGGCACAGGTCGCGACGAGGGGACACTGCCCGCAGCGCGGCGTCCCCGGGAGGCAGACCAGTGCCCCGAGTTCCATGAGCGCCTGGTTCACCTCGGCGGGCGGACCGGCCTCGACGGCCTCCCGCGCCAGCTCCCCGAGCCGCCGCCGCGTCGCGCCCCGCTTCGGATCGCCACGGACCAGGTGGTGCCGGGAGAGGACCCGCGAGACGTTCCCGTCGAGGATCGGCTCCGGCTTCCCGAACGCGATGGAGAGGACCGCCCCCGCGGTGTAGGCCCCCACGCCGGGGAGCGCGAGGAGTGCCGCGCGGTCGCCGGGGACTGCGCCGCCATGCTCCCGCACCATGGCTGCCGCCGCGGCCCGCAGCGACCTCACCCGCCGGTAGTAGCCGAGCCCCGACCACTCGACGAGCGCGGCCTCCTCGGGCGCCGCGGCGAGCGCCGCGGGATCCGGGAACCGCGCGAGGAACGACTCGAAGCGCGGCGCCACCACCGCCACGCGCGTCTGCTGGAGCATCGTCTCCGAGACCAGCACCCGCCACGGCGTGGGGTCGCGCCGGAAGGGGAGGTCCCGGCGGTGCGCGCGATACCACGAAAGGAGCGCCTCGATCATCGCGCCACGGTCCCGAGCCGCCGGCCGGGTTTCGCGCGGGCCTGCCACGAGACGGTGCCGCCCGGCCCCGCGCCGGAGTCGAGGCGGAAGAGCACCTCGCCGCTCTCCGGCACCGGGATCGGCCCGGCGCGGAGCCCCCGCCCCGCCGCGCGCACCGGTCCGGCCGGATCGAGCACCTCCGCGGTGAGCGCCATCCCCGGGCCGGGCGCGAACTTCACCGCCAGCGTGCCCCCGGCGAACCCCGGCACGGCGAGCAGCGTGGGACCGTCGACGACCGCGACGCCCGAACCCTTCACCGGTCCGGCGCGAAGATCGAGGGCGTACTCCGTCCGCGCCCACTCCCGGCTCTCGAGGATCAGCGTCCACGGGCCCCCCGTCCCCGCGGCGGCCGCGAGGCGCGTCCGGAGGGCCCCCCGCGCCGCGAAGGCGGGTTCCGCGGCCCCGGGCGCGAAGAGCGCGAGGTCGAAGAGCCCCGTGGCAAGCGCCGCCGACACCTTGAGCCGCGTCGGCCCGGGGAGGCGGAGCGCGAAGGCGTCCCCGCCCCGCGGCCCGAGAGAGCCCGCGGCGGCCTGCCCCGGGGCCAGGGGCGCCGCCGCCCGATCGGCGAGCAGGTACGCTGCCGCCACCGCCCGGTTGTCGAAGAACGCGGCGTCGGCCTCCGGGGCCAGCTCCACGCGGACGCGGTAGTGGCCGGGGAGCAGGTCCGCCGGCCGCGGCACGAGGAGGGCGCCCTCTCGCACCGCTCCCGCCGAAAGCCCGGCCTCCGTCCCGGCCCCGAGGAGGATGTCCGCCGGACCGGGGTGGGTGGAAGTCCCGAGCCAGACGCGGGCCGGGAAGGCGTCGCTCGCCGTCCCCCCGCGGTTCTCCATCCGCCACGAAACCGCGAGCGGGTCGCCCTCGCCGAAGGTCACGTCCGACACCCGCAGGTCCGGCGCGCCCGCTGTGCCCCCGGGATAGAGGAACCGCACCCCGTCCTCGTCGTCCGGGAAGAGCGTGCGCGTGGCGACCTGCGGCTGGCGGCCGATGTCCATGACCGAGGGGACCGACTCGTGATCGAGGCCGAGGACGTGGCCCAGCTCGTGGAGCGCCACGGTCTCGAAGTCCGCGGGGCCGCCGGGCGCCCCCGTGGGGGCGAGCGTCCAGAGCTTCGTCGCGCTGAACGCGATGTCGCGCTCCGTGATCACCCCGTCCTCCGACGAGAGGAAGGTCATGGCGTAGGCGAACGGCGGCACCGCGGAGTCGAAGTAGACGTCCGAGTTCCCGTTTTGCGCGTCGCGGACCTCGGCGGAGGGAGTGGCCCCGCCGGCCTCGAAGCGGAACGCCGAGTCCGGCACCGCCGACCACGTGGCCAGCGCGGCCTCGAGGGACGGCACGAAGCCCGCCGGCAGGGTGGCGGGGTCGTGGAACACCACCGCCCGCGCCTCCGGCCAGACGACGGGCGCCCCCTCGAAGGTCTCGTACCGGAAGGGGCCCGCCTCCCCGGCGAGGAGGAGCAGCGCCCCGAGGGGCAGGAGGGTCCGCCTCATCGCGGTGCCTCCGGCAGGAGTCCCCGGACGTGGTCGAGCAGCGCCGCGAAGGAGAGCGGCGCGGCGCCGGGCGCGGGCGGAACGAGGAGGGGGAAGCCCCGGTCGAAGCCGTAGACCGGGCGCTCCCGCGCGTCGGCGGCGATCGCCCGCCCGGTGCCGGCCTCCGGTCCGGCCCGGTAGCAGCCCTGCTCGAAGCCGAGGGTGTCGCAGAACTCGTTCCGGCCGGGGGCGCCGAACAGGAGGACCCGGTCCCCGACCGCGAACTCCGGCACGCCCTCCACGACCAGTCGCCGGCGGCCGAGACGGCCCCCCGCGAACCGCCGGGTGACCGTGGGATCCGGAAGCCCCCCCTTCAGGACCACGAGGTTCCCGAACGTCACGTCGGTCAGGAGCAGGCGCCGGGGCGGCGGCCCCTCGAAGGTCTCCGTGGCCAGCACCGTGCCGGCGAAGACCTCGGCGGCGCCGGCGGCGAGATCCGGGAGCGGCATCGGCACGAGCAGTGTCGCCCCCGCCGCGCCGGCG
>JALOQY010000335.1 GCA_025459285.1 Planctomycetota bacterium
CACGCGAGGTTTGCGAGGAGCCGCTCGGCGGCCGCCTCCACCTCCTCCGGCGTACCGGGATGATGGAAGGCCACCACCTCCAGGAGCGCCTCCCGGAACTCCTTCCCCACCTGCCGGTACTGGTTCGGCAGCCTCTCCGGCTCCCGGAGGAGGGCCTCGGCGAGGGCCCGGCCGAAGATCGTGGAGAGGCCGGGGTCGTCCGCCGGCAGGTCGTCGAGCGAGGGCGCCACGGCCGGCGGGATGTCCCGGTGCCGGGCGTGGCGGCGCTCCGCCTGGAGGGCGGTCTTCGCGAGGACGCCCCGGAAGAAGGCGTGGAAGCCGCCAGGCCAGGCGGGATCGGCGCGGGAAAGGGCCCCGTCGTGCTTCAGGCAGGCGAGGAGGACGTCCTGCGCCGCGTCCTCCACCTCGGATGCGAGGCGGGTGTTCCGCCAGCGGGCCCCGAGATACGAACGGACCACCGGGCCGTAGAGCAGGGCGAACTCCTCCTGCTCGGGGGCGAGGCCGGCAGCGGCGCGCCGGATGAGGGTCCACCGCGTGGTTTCCCCCGGGGACATACCATCAATCTAGCGGGAGAAAGGAGTCCGGACAAGGGGAAGTAACAGAAAACGCCTCCTGCGGTGGACTACTTCGGGGGAGGGATGCGATGGGGTGCGTCCGAAAGACAGGGAGGTCGGCCGTGAGCATGAAGCGCGGGATCCGGTTGGCGGTGGTCCTATCAGCGGTGCTCGCCGTGGGGGTCGGCACCGCGATCGGCGGGAAGCCGAGCCAGCCGCCGCCGAGCGGGAAGTCGATCTACTACTTCAACTGGGACTCGGGCGCCTACCGGATGGCGTCCGACGGGTCGGGCAAGACGAAGCTCTCGTCCGTCACGGCGGGCATGGCCATCAGCGACGCCCGCTACGACGGCTCGTACTGGACCGTGTGGAACGAGAACTCGAAACTCTGCGCGGCGCCGATCGAGAAGGCCGGGTCGACCATCACGCTCCTCAATGACCCGGACGTCGATGTCTGGGCCCGCCCGACGTTCCGGCCCGGCACTTCGCCGCGGGTCACGTACGCGGCGGTCGTGTGGACCAACGGTGTCGCCGAGGCCGGGATCTACGAGGTCGATTTCAGCACGGACGGCAAGACCATCACGCACGTGGCCGAGGCCATCGTCGAGTCGACGGTGAAGGAGCTGACCGGCCAGACGGTTCCGCACGTCTCCCACCACGACTGGCTGGACGCCGACACCATCGTGTACGGGGACGACACGGACACGGGCGGGGCGAGCGGGCTCGCCTATCAGCTCTACGTGTGGGACCTCGACCCGTCGTCGGCCCCCGTGGCCCTGATCGCCGCTGACGAGCCGCTCATGGGTGGCGGGGGGGTGCAGTTCAACTCCATTGGATCGAAGGTGATCTACGCGCAGACGGGCGGGCTGTACGAGGTCTCGACGGCGGGCGACTCCACCCCGGTGAAGTGGGTCTCCGGCGGGTCCTCCGCCTGGGTCGAATGCGGCATCGACTATCTCGACGACGACACGGTGGTCTACACCTGGTACGACGCTTCGAAGATCACGTTCGACGTCTACAAGTGCCCCCGCGGGGCCGGAGCCAGCAACCTGACGGGCGGCAAGCTCACCGCGGAATGCGTGACGGGGGCCGCGCGCTGACGATCCGCGGCCCGGCGGCGCCGCCTCGCCCTCGCGGGGCGGCGCCCGGTCGAACCCGGCCTGCTGGTCGTGGCAAGGACGAACTCCTTGCCAAGGCCCCGGGGAGACGACGGACGACCGTGGACGGCTCCCCGCTTCCATCGCCGGACCGACCTGCGTCCCGCGCGAGGCGGGGGCGCTATGGTGGGCCGGGTGCTCTCAACCGACTGCATCGACCGCTACCGCCGGATGACGCCGGCCGAGAGGCTGCGGGAGACGGTGGATCTCCTGGCCTTCGCCGATGCGGCCCTCGACGCGCTGCCGGCCCGGGAGCGCGAGCGGCGGCTCGCCATCTTCCGGGAGCAGCACCGGCGGTCGAACGAGGCGCTGCTCCGGGGCCTCGGTCTGCGATGAACCGCCCGCCCCCGGTCGCCGCGGCGCTCGAACGGGTGCTCCGGATCCTCGGGGCGCGGGGGGCGTGAGTCCATGCCGATCGGAGGGCTCGCCATCCGGATCCTGGCGATCCCGCGGCCGACCTACTACATCGATCTGATGGTCTCATCGGCGAGGAGGGGGTGGCCGAGTTGGCCGCCGCGGCGGACCGGGAGGGGTTCATCGTCGGCGGGGAGCGCGTCCGGGGCTTCGCCGACCCTCTGGCCGGCCTCGCGAAGATGGGCTTCACCGTCCCGGCGGGCGGGCGTCCGGGGCCCGTCGATCTGTTCCTCTCCGCCACGGACTGCCGGCGGGCGGCGTTCGCCCGCCGCCGGCGGCACGAGTCGGACCTCGGATCCGTGTGCGTCGCTTCACCCGGGGATGTCCTGCTCCACAAGCTCCTGGCGGACCGGCCCCGGGATCGCGCCGACTTGGCCGACCTGCTGCTGGTCGTCGGGTCCCTCGACCTGCCGTACCTCGAGGGCTCGGCCGTCCGTCTCGGAGTGACCGCGCGGCTCGAGGCGGCGCTCCGGGAGGCCGGGCGGCCCTGACCCGGAACCTACTTCGCCTGGAGGACCCGCAGGGGAGGGTGTCCCATGGACTGGAGGGCCAGCACGATGAGGGCCGTCGTGGCGGCCCGGCCGGCCTCGGGACCGGTGAAGCCGAGGGGATCGAAGGAGCCGGCGAGGTCCGGGGGCGCTGTCCTCTGGCGGGTGCGGGCCGCGTCGAGGAAGCCCTCCCGCCAGGCGCCGAGGGCTTCCGGCCGGCCACGGGCCAGGGCGAGGGCGCCGAGGCACCAGTACTGCGGGTCGGGGAAGACCTCGAACCGCGGCGGGAACTCCACCACGAGATCGAGGGGTGCCCGGACCGGCCCGCTCTCCGCCGGGGACTCGCCGGTGGCCAGCCGGGCGAGGACGCGCGCCGCCGCGAGGACGAGGCGGCGGTCGGGCGGCAGGGCGTCGACCCGATCGACGAGGAGCTGCTCGAGTGGGGCGGGGATCGGCGGATCGGCCGAAAGGCCGGCCTTCCGCGCGGCGTCGAGCGCGAGGGCCGTCCATCCGGCCTCGGCGGAGCTAGAGGGGCGATCCTCCGTGACGAGGGTGGCCAGGGCCCTGCGGGCGGACGTCTTGAACAGGGGGGAGTCCGAGCGTCGAAAGCCCTCGACCATCGCGAGCGTCGCCACGGCGAGGTTCAGGTCCGCGGACGGAGTGTCGCGAGGGCCGAACGCGCCATCCGGGTTCTGCACCTGCTTCAGCCAGCGCAGCCCTTCCCGCACCGTCTTCCGGTGGGGCCCGAACCGGTGGGTGTGCCCGCCGCCGAGGCAGGCGAGGACCGCGAGGCCGGTGGTTGCGGGGTCGAGGTCCGGATCCCTCCCGTCGTCCCGGACGGCCGCTTCCCCCTCGGCCCGGCGGTAGCCGTTCATGTCCCAGTACCCCTCGGCCTCCTGGTGTCGGGCGAGCCAGTCGAGCGCTGAATCGATGGTCTCCCGCCACCGGGTGGCGTGGGGGTTCGGGTCGAAGGCCGGAGGCGGAGGACCGGGCGACTTCAGCGTCTCCTCTTCTTCCTCCTCGTCGGAACTCCGGGTATTCGCGACGCCGCACCCGATCCGCCCCGCGGCGATGCGCGCCTCGGTTTCCCGGGCACCCTCCCAGGCATCGCCGGGCCCGCGAGGGGGGCCGGACGGCGGGACCCCTTCCGGCAAGGCGGGCGCGTCGTGGCCGCGCGGTGCCGGCGCGAGCTGCCCGGCAGTCTCGTCTTCGGGCGCGGGGCGCGACGGAGGAGATCTCACGATGTCCCGAGTCCGGGCGAGGATCGCAATGACCCCGGCCAGGGCGAGCAGGGCCGAAAGCGTGGCGAAGACCACGGGGCGGCGGCGCATCGACTCCCTCCGCCCGGGAGTCTACCATCCGGCGTCAGGCCACCGGGCCGCCGGCGATGCAATTGTGCAGGCCGCGGACCTCGGCTTGCCTTCCGTCCACCATCGCCCTCACCATGTCGCCGATCGAGACGATCCCGAGAAGGCGGCCCTCCTCCGCCACCGGGAGGCGGCGGAAGCGCATCCGCGTCATGATCCGTCGCGGAGACGCGCGAAGAGGAGCCGTTCGCCCCACAGCGCGGGCCGGCGGAAGGCGGGGAAGCGCCGGAGGAGGCAGCGGACGGCGGCGTGGAGGGCGTTGTCGCGGTGGGAGAAGGGGCAGACGGCCATGCAGAGGCCGCAGTCCGTCCCGGCCCGACGCCAGTATGCGTGGCAGCGTTCCACATGGGTCGGCCACTTCAGGACGCCCCGGACGACCTCCCGCGGGCCCGTCGCCAGCGCCCGCGAGGGGCAGGCCTCGGCGCAGCGCCGGCAGATTTCGCAGAAGCCCGCGACGCCGAGGGAGACCGGGCGGTCTGGCCGGAGGGGGGCGTCCGTCGCCACGGCGCCGATGCGGACGCGGGCGCCGAAGCGGTCGGCGACGAGGATGTTGTTCCGCCCGAGCTCCCCGAGCCCGGCCTGCACCGCGAGGGGCACGAGCATCGCGTCGTAATGGGCGTCGTACCAGGCCTTCGCGGCAAAGCCCGCCGCCCGCAGCGCGGCCTCGGCGGCGAAGGCGATCCCCGCCGCCCGGTAGTACTGCCGGGCCGACTCCCGCAGTGCCTCGGCCCGCGGCGCGCGGCGCATGGCGGCGTAATCCATCGGGACGAGGAAGACCGCCGCCCGGGGGAAGTCGAGGGGGATGGGCCGGCCGTAGTCGGCATCGAAGCGGCCCTTGTGCGAGTAGACGAAGGCCGGATCGACGGTCGCGAAGCCCGCGGCCACGGCGCCCGAACCACGGAGGATCCGCCGCAGAGCATCCGTCAGGTCCGCCGCCGCCCGCAGGGAAGCCCCCCGGCGCGCGGCGAGGCCGGGATCGGGGCGGATCCGGGCGATGCCGTCGAACCACGCCGCGGTCTCCCGGGCGAGATCGGACCGGAAGAAGCGCCCGCCCGGCGCGCACAGCTCGGGCATCGCCCGCAGCCGGTCGTCCCCGGCGCGAAGCTCCGGG
>JALOQY010000336.1 GCA_025459285.1 Planctomycetota bacterium
ATCGTGATGCTCGCGATCTTCACGCCTACCGGGGACGCGCTGACCCTGCTCCTCGTCAGCCTGCCGGTGCTGCTGCTCTACGAGGGGGGCATTCTGCTCGGGCGACTTTTCAAGAGGAGGCAGGCGTGAAGATCGGGTTCCTCGGCTACAAGGGCAGCGGCAAGACGACGATCTTCCGGGCTCTCGCGCGTGGTCACGCGGCGGGGCCGGGCGATCCCGGCCGGACGGCGGTGGCCGCGGTGCCCGACGAGGTGGACGCGAACTTCCGTCTCCTCTGCGACACGTGGCAGCCGAAGAAGCGGACGCCGCTTGGCATGGAACTGACCGACTTCCCCGGTGTCGCGCCGGCCGGCGACACGGACGAGGGGTTCAAACTCACGAACGTGTCGGTGGAGATCGCCGGTCTCGTGCTGGTGATCCGCGGATTCCCCTGCGACCAGTACTTCTACCCGCGACCGAAGCCGGACCCCGTGGCCGACACGAGGGACCTCGTGACCGATCTCGTTCTCGCCGATCTGGAGAAGGCGCTGCGGCGGGAGGGCAAGCTCGAAGTCTCGGTGAAGAAGCCCACTCCGAAGGTGGAGCAGGATCGGCGGGAGCTCGCGCTGATCCGGCGCGTGCGGACGCACCTGGAGGCCGGGCAACCGCTGAAGACCTTCGGTTTCCTGCCGGAGGAGGCGACGCTCCTGCGCGGCTTCGGCTTCCTCACCGCCAAGCCGTGGTTCCTCATCGTGAGCCTGCCCGACGACGGGAACGCGCCGGCAGAGATCCCCGGGCCCTTCGAGGGACGATGCGACGTGCGCGCCCGCCTGGAGGGGGAATTGCTCGACCTCCCGGAGGAGGAGCGGGCCGAGTTCGCCCGGGACATGGGCCTCCACGAGTTCCTCGTCCCGGGCCTGCCGCGGCGGATCACGGATGCGTTCGGGATGGTGCGCTTCTACGTGGGTTCGGAGAAGGAGGTCCGCGCCTTCGAGGTGGAGAAGGGGGCGAACGTGGCCACCGCCGCCGGGCGGATCCACACGGACTTCGAGCGGGGCTTCATCCGCGCGGAGGTCACCACCTGCCACGACCTCGCGTCGAGCGGCGACCCGCGGGGGGCGAAGGCGGAGAAGGGCTGGCGCGTGGAGGGGCGGGAGTACCGCATTCGGGACGGCGACGTGCTGAACATCCGGTTCTCGGTGTGACGTGCGGTTCGAGACGATCAGTACCGGCGACGAGATCGTCCGGGGGCGTTCCCGGGACACGAACGGGCCCTGGCTCGCGCGGCGTGCGGCGGAAGAGGGTGTGCTTCGCCGTCGCCACACCGACGTGGGCGACGACCCCGAGGCGCTGGCCGACGCGTTCGCCGCCGCCGGGACGCGAGCCGACTTCGTGGTGGTGACCGGGGGGCTCGGCCCCACCGAGGACGATCACACGCGGGTCGCGGCGGCGAAGGCGGCGGGGGTGGGTCTCGTGTCCGACGCCGACCTCGAGGCCACGATCTTCGAGCGGTATCGCGCGCGGGGCGTGCCGGTGCGGGAGTCCTCCCTCCGGCAGGCGCTGCTGCCGGCGGGAGCGCACCCCCTCGGCAACCCCGTGGGGACGGCCCCGGGCTTCTCTCTCCCTGTCGGGCGCGCGCTCCTCTACTGCCTGCCCGGGGTGCCTCACGAGATGGAGGCCATGTACGAATCCCACGTACGGCCGGCGCTGGTCGAACGACGGGGCCCGGGCGTGGAGGGGGCGTACCGGTCCCTCGCCACCTTCGGCCGCCCCGAGGCCGCGGTGAACGACCTGATCGGGGACCTGATGCGGGCGAAGGAGCCGAGCGTCGGGGTCACCGCCGACTTCGGGATCATCCGGGTGACCGTCCAGGCGACGGGATCGGGGGCGGCGGCGCGCGCGGAAGCGACGGAGGCGGAGGTGCGGCAGCGGCTCGGCGACCTCGTGCTCCCCGCCCGGACGCTGGAGGAGGCCGTGGCCCTGGAACTCGGGCGGCGGGGGCTGACCCTGGCCACCGCGGAGTCCTGCACCGGGGGGCTCGTGGGAGCCCTCCTGACGAGGGTTCCCGGCATCTCCGCGCACTATGTCGGGGGGGGCGTGACCTACAGCGATCGGCTGAAGACCGACCTCCTCGGTGTGCCGGGGGCGCTGATCGAGGCGAAGGGGGCGGTGTCCGAGGAAGTGGCGCGAGCCATGGCCGAAGGCGCGCGCCGGCGGTTCGAGGTCGATCTCGCGGTGGCGCTCACGGGCGTGGCGGGCCCGGGGGGCGGCTCGCCGGTGAAGCCGGTGGGGCTCGTGTGGATCGCCCTCGCCGGACCGCGGGGGACGGAAGCCGTGGAGCGGAGGTTCCTCCCCGACCGGGAATTCGTGCGGCGTCTCGCGGCTCACACCGCCCTGGACCTCGTGCGGCTCCGAGTGGGCAGTCCTTGACTGGAGCCGTGTCCGTCGGGTAACTGTATAGGTTTCCCCCGCCGGTGGCCGGGTACCCGGTGGTGTAATGGTAACACAGGGGGTTTTGGTCCCCCGATTCGAGGTTCAAGTCCTCGCCGGGTAGCCACTCCCAGGGCAACTCCATGCCGAAACGGTCTGCACTCGCCATCGTCGTCCTTGCCGCCGGCAAGGGCGAACGGATGAGAAGCGAACTCCCGAAGGTCCTGATCGACCTCCTGGGAGCGCCCATGATCGACTGGGTGCTCGACGCGGCGACGGACCTCTCGCCGGAGCGGATCGTGGTGGTGGTGGGGCACGGCGCGAAGGCCGTGAAGGAGCGGCTCGCGGGCCGTCCGGTGCGCTTCGCGCTCCAGGCGGAGCAGCTGGGGACGGGGCATGCGGTCCTCTGCGCGCGGCGCGCCCTCGCCGGCTTCACGGGGACCGTGCTCGTCCTCTATGGCGACGTCCCCCTCGTCCGGACGGAGACGCTGCGGGACTTCCTCGCGAACCACCGGCGCCGGCGGGCGGCGGCGAGCCTCCTCTTCGCCGAAGCCCCGGATCCCCGGGGGTACGGGCGGATCCTGCGGGAGGAGGAGACCGGCCGGTTCGTCGGGATCCGTGAGGAGCGGGATGCCTCGCCGGCGCAGCGGAGGATCCGGGAGATCTCCACCGGGATCCTCGCCGTGGAGGCGAAGGAGCTCTGGTCGGCACTGCGGGGCATCGGCCGGGAGAACGCCCAGGGCGAGTACTACCTGACGGATCTTCCGGCGCTCCTCCTCGAGGGCGGCCGGCGCGTGGAGGTTTCCGGGGCGGACTTCGCGGAGGTCCGCGGCGTCAACTCCCCGGCGGACCTCGCGGCCGCGCTGTCCGTGGCACGGGAGCGCGTGGTGGCCGGCCACCTCGCCAGCGGCGTACGGGTTCTCGACGCCTCGAGCACGTGGATCGACCGGGACGTGACCATCGGCCCGGGGACGGTGATCCACCCCTTCACGGTGATCCGCGGCGGAACGCGCATCGGGCGAGACTGCGAGATCGGGCCGTTCGCGACGCTTCGCGGCGGCGCGGAGATCGGCGACGAAGCCTGCATCGGGAACTTCGTGGAGGTGAAGAAGTCGGTTCTCGGGCGGGGAGCCAAGGCGAAGCACCTCGCGTACCTGGGGGACGCCACGGTGGGCGAGGGCACGAACGTCGGCTGCGGGACCATCACCGCGAACTACGACGGGAAACGCAAGCACCGCACGATCATCGGCCGGGAGGTGCACGTCGGCAGCGGGACGATCTTCGTGGCGCCGGTCACGGTGGGGGACCACGCGGTGACGGGCGCCGGGGCGGTGGTTCTCAGGGGCCGCGACGTCGGGCGGGGCGAGACGGTGGCCGGGGTCCCGGCCCGTCCGGTCCGCCGGGAGAGGTGACCTCGTGAGCCGGAAGAACAAGGGCAGCCAGCAGCGCTACGGCGCCCTCCAGGTGATCGCCGGGAGCGCGAACCGACCGCTCGCGGAGGCCGCCGCCAAGAGCGCCGGCGTCCGCCTGACGAAGTGCGAGGTCACGCGATTCCTCGACGGCGAGTTCAACGTGCAGGTGGCCGAGAACGTGCGCGGCAACGACGTGTTCGTCGTGCAGCCCACCTGCTCGCCGGTGAACGAGAACCTGATGGAGTTGATCCTGCTCATCGACGCCTGCCGGCGGGCGTCCGCGGGCCGGATCACCGCCGTGATCCCCTACTACGGGTACGCGCGGAAGGATCGCAAGGACGAGGGGCGTGTCCCGATCAGCGCGAAGGTCGTGGCGAACATGCTCACGGTGGCGGGGGCCAACCGGGTGGTGGCTCTTGAACTCCACGCCGCGCAGATCCAGGGGTTCTTCGACATCCCGGTCGACCACCTCTACTCCGCGCCCGTCTTCAAGGAGCACTTCCGGAAGAAGCGGCTCCGCGATCCGAAGATCGTGGCCCCCGACGTGGGCGGCATCAAGATCGCGCGGGCCTACGCGCGACGCCTGCACGGCGGGCTGGCCATCGTGGACAAGCGCCGGGTGCAGGCGGACGAGGCGGAGGCCATGCACCTCATCGGCGAGGTGAAGGGCTGTGACGTGGTCCTCATCGACGACCTGATCTCCACCGGCGGCACCATGGTCGAGGCGGTGCGGGTGGTGAGGGATCACGGGTGCCGCCGGGTCTTCCTCGCCGCGACGCACGGCGTCTTCTGCGGCCCCGCGATCGAGCGGCTGCGGGCGGCGGACGTCGAGGACATCGCCGTGACGGACTCCATCCCGCTGCCCGCGGCGGCGAAGGATCTGGTCACCGTGCTGCCGGCGGGGGCACTGCTGGGCCGGGCGATCAAGTGCATCCACCTGAGCAAGTCCGTGTCGAGTCTGTTCGTGGATTAGGAGAAGTACCATGCAGATCACCAAGACGATTGCCGCCCGTCTCCGCGAGGAGAGGGGCAGCCGGGCCGCCGGCCGTCTCCGGCGCAAGGGCGAGGTTCCGGGCATCCTGCTCGGGCGTGGCGTGGATCCGGTACCGCTCGCGGTGCCGGCGCACGACATGGAACTCCTCCATCACCAGGGCGCGCACCTGGTGGCGCTCGAGTTCGGCCCGGAGTCGGTGGTGGCGCTGATCCGGGAGATCCAGATGGACAACCTGGGAAA
>JALOQY010000337.1 GCA_025459285.1 Planctomycetota bacterium
CCCGGGGCCCGGGGGGGGGGGGGGGGCGCACGGGGTAACGCGCGTCACCCGGGGGTATCGGCCCCCCGGGCTCCTCCTGCTCGCGGTGTGTCGCCGGCCAGCTTGCGCGGTCAGGCGAGCTTCGCGCACTGGGCGAGGAAGAACTCCCGGCTCCAGACCTCGAGCGACGGCAGTTCCACCGGCCTGACGAAGCGACGGACCTCCTCGCGCAGCCGTGGGACGTCCAGCGTCTCGATCCGGGCCCGGAGTTCCCGCCGGCACCACTTGTCGTCCGTCCGGGGGCCCGTGCCGGTCCACGGACCCGCCTGATCCAGCGCCGCCGACAGAAGCCCGTGGTTCACGGGTGTCCGGCGGGCCGTGAACCAGACGAAGTCATACCAGTCCCGCCCCTTCAGGTACTCCCGGCAGAGCAGGGCGTGGACCTTCCCGGCGAAGAGGCTCGGCAGATCGAACGTGCACACGCTCGAAGGAAACGGGAAGTCGAGGATCCGGGTCTCGAACGATGCCTCGGCGGGAGGGTTGACGTCCACCTCGATCTTGATGCGCAGCTTGCGGAGGGGGCCCGTCGAGGGCCGGTAGTCGAGGCGGACCAGTCGGCCGAGAGCGTCGTCCTTCAGGAACGCCTTCCGGAGGGCTCCGCCCGCTCTCGATCGATCCTGCACTTCGATCTGGAACCCGAAGGCCGACAGTTCGCGCGCCACGGCTGCGAGGTGCGGCGCCAGATCGAACGAATCGTCGGGCGTGCGGAGAGCGAAGTCGAGGTCCTCCGAAAACCGGTTCAGGGAGTGGAAGACCCTCAGGCACGTTCCGCCGTGGAAGCCGGCACTCCCGAAGAAGTCGGTGCGGCCCAGCGCGGCGAGGAGGATCTCCTGGGTGATCTCCCGGAGGGCCTGCTCTTCCTCCACGGCGGATCGGCATCCGTAGCCGCGAAGTCGCTCCTCGATCAGCCTGACGCTCATCCCTCGAGGTCCTTTCTGAGCCCGGCGAGGAACCGCCGCACGCGCCGGGAGGTCGTGTTGGCGAGCAGAGAGTCGAAGGCGCCCGCGGCCAGCCCGGGGAGTGCCTCCTCGTCGATGCGCAGGCTTTCGACGACCGGTCGGAGCGATCGCCAGTCGCACCGGCGGACCTGGACGTAGTCGGCCAGGGCCTTGAGCGGCGAAGCCACGAAGAAGCTGTTCCTGTCCTCTCTCTCCACGCGCATGACGTCCACGAAGAGGGTCTTCCAGGGCACCCGGGTGTAGCTGAACCGACCGATGGGAGTGTCGAACTCGCGCGCCCGGTCCAGGCAGGCGCTCGTCACGGTGTAGACCGCCTCGGGGATGAGCCCGTGGAAGGACAGGGCCGTCTCGAAGCTCACGTAGCTCGGGCCGTGGATCCGCTGGGCCAGGACGAGCGGGTCCGGAGGCCGTCGGAGGTAGCGGCCCGCGAGGCAGTAGAGACCCCGATGGACGCGCAGGATCTCCCGCGCCGAAAGCGCACGCTTCACGATGCTCCACTGTCGGTCCGGACTGCCCCCGACCCAGAGGGACACATCCGGACGGGTGAAGACTCCGCCCGGGGCCCTCTCCAGTGCGATCTCGGTGAGGCGCTGCATCCGTGCATGATACTGGCACAGTCCGCCAGTTTCAATCACGAAGAGTCCGGAAGTCGCCGCTGAGCCCCGGCCCGGACGCGCCGGTGCGTGGCGTCGCGCAGGCGGAACGTCCGAGGATGCTCAGGAAGCTCAGCGCAGCAGTCCGGCCAGGAAATCCCGGTATGCCCGGTCGAGTTCCGCGACGTCCGGGTAGCCGAGCTGCACGTGACCCGGCTTCCGGATGTGCCCTTCGTAGTACTCCCGCAGGTAGCGGACGAACCGGTCGCGCCCCTCCGGTCCGGCCCGGTTCATCAGGAAGAACACGAGGCTGCCGGCCTGCTCGTAGAAGACATGGAGAGGACTGAGGAGCCAGGTCCCCAGGGTGTGCCGGGCCTGGACGTGGTGAAGCCCCTCGCCGCCCAGGCCGTCGAACCGCTCCTGGCTGATGTCGAAGAACCTGCGCAGGTCGAACAGCCGGCCGTCCCTCGAGAGAACGGCGCAGGCCTCCAGCGAGAATACCGTCGTGTCGTCGAACCGGACGCCGCGGCGCCCCATTTCGACGGCCTGGTCCTCGATGAACCGGGCGATCCCCTCCACGACCCAGAAACCCGGCCCCTTCTCCTCGGCCTCGAACACCCCCTTCATGAAGACCGCCTGCACGAAGTGGTGCGTCAACTCGTGGGCCAGAACACGATGTGTCTCGCGGACGAGGCCCGCGCCGGCCTGCTCACCCCGCGGGACGTAGAACCTCGTGACGTTCTCACCCGGGCTGTAGTAGCCCGCGACGGACTCCCGGAGCCCCGAAGCCGCGCCCTCCCGCAGGAACTCGGCGCGATCCTTGAAGATCCGGACCTCCAGCCGCCGCGAGTCGTCGGAAGTGGCCTCGTCGGCTCCGCACCCGAGAAGTCCCGCGAGGGCCCGGATGGCTCCTTCCCCGTTGCGCAGGCAGAGGCCGATCGCGGCGGGGTCGAGGTCGCGGGTGAAGAGGAGGAGGTGGCGGGTCCGGAAGCCGACCGTCTCCTTCGTCCACGGCTCGCCGCGCAGACGCTGCCAGGCGGCGTCGCCGGCGGCCAGCCACGCGGCGCCGGCCGGAAGCGTCTCCTTCATCCAGCGAATGAAGGTGAGGCCGGCGTCCTTCCGCTCCCCGAAGGGGCAGCCCGCGGGCAGGAACGCGCGCGCCTCCGCCTCCGTCGCCGCGTCCGGGAGAATCCGCTCCGCGTCGAAGAGGAGCGCGGAGCCCGCGGCGTCAAGGGCCCGCTTCCCGCACCACGAGGACATCCGCGAGAACCCGTCCCGCGCGGATCTCCGGACTTCCTCCTCCCGCTTCCCGAGCCGCGCCTTCGCCATCTTTTCCGTGCTCTCCCGCTGGCCCGAGAGCAGGCGATTGAGCTTCTCGAAGCGGTCCTGCCCGAGACCGCGGTCCTTCGCCTCGTCGAGTAGTCGACGGCCGTCCGCGAGCAGGGACGCGGAGAGGTAGTTCTGGAACAGATGCACCAGGTCCTCCACGAAGTCCCCCTCCAACCGGCCGGCAAGGCTCTCGTAGACCCCTCGCTCCTCGCCGCGCAGCTCGGCCCGCCCGCCCGCCTGGACCAGGAGGACGCTCGCGGCGTCGAGCGGGACCGGGTTGCCCTTCCTGCCCACAACGCGGACCCCGCCGTCCGCGAGGGTCTCCAGGGTCCCCGGGAGCCAGCGCCCGTCCTCGGCGAGGACCCCATCCTCCTCCGCCGGCAGAGGACCCGGCGCCGGTCGCCCGGAAGGGGGGGGAGCGGGGGGCACGGCGGCGGTTTCGCCGGCCGGCAGATCAGTGAGGCCGAGAATCAGGTTCGCTTCCGTCCCCACCACCAGGAGGCGGTCGCCGGCGGGGATGGCGGGGGTGAGAGCCCGGATCGCCGGCCGGCACCACAGCACCCGACCGCTCTCGATCTCCAGGGCCCAGTTGCCGGAGAAGAGGACCCCGCGGGCCACGCTCGCCGGCCCCGGCCTCGCGCCGGGAGGCAGGGAACCGCTCGCGACCAGCGTCACGGCTCGCCCGGTCCGCACGAGCCGGATCAGGTTCCCCCGTGCGTCGAAGCCGTAGGCGCTGTCGCCGTGGACGGCGGGGGGGGTGCGGATCTCGCTCATCCAGACGGGGTCCGACTCCGTGGCCCCTGCCGCGATCACACCCGGGAAGGAATCGTCCTCGCCGGCGAAGGAGACCGAGGACGTGAGGAGGAAGACCGGCTTCGGTCCGGGCATCACGACGAGGCGTGTCCCCGTGACGCAGTCCACGGAACTGCACCCGGGGGTGTCCCCCAGAAACTTGTTTCTCACCACGGTGCAGCGGGGGCCGAAGTCCGCGAGAGGCACCTCGAGCATCCGGACGGTCGGCGAGTCCGCGTTCGACGGGCCGACTCGAAGACCGATCAGGCTCCGGTTCGCTCCCTCCCCGGCCATCGCCAGCCGCCCACTGCCTCCCGGGCCGGTGCGTACGACCTTTCCGCGACGGGGGTCCACCTCGAAGGCCGAGCCGAGCATGTCGGCGATGTAGATGGAGCCCTCGGAGAGGAGCGGCGCGCCGACGTGGCCCCCGCCCTGCGGCAGGCTCCATCCCGCACTGAAGCGGGTCTTCTGGTGGGGGTAGCCGCGCAGCACCCCGGCGTCGTTCAGGACCACCGTGCCCTGCCACACCGCGATGTCGACCGAACCGCCCTCGGGCAGGACCTTCGTCGCCTGGACTTCCCCGGTCAGGGCGTGGATCGCGAAGAGGGTCCGCTTCGTCCGGGTCCCGCCCACGAAGTAGACGACACCGGCGCAGCACACCGGCTCGGAGAAGATCTCCCCCTTCGGATCGAAGCTCCAGGCTTCCCGGGGCTCTCCGCGGACCGGCTCCACGTCGACCGCCGACGTGCGGCCCGCATCCGCCGCCTGCTGGTGCCAGTCCCGGGCCGCGGCCGATTGCTGCGCGGATGCCGCCGGGACGATGGAGGACAGCAGGCCGAGGAGGACACCGGCCACTCGGACGGGATGGTGCATCGTCTCCCTCCGGACTCGCCCCTTTTCCCTGGCGCGTGGGCCCATGGTCCGGTCGATCCGCCGCGGGCTCGTGCCATGCGAGGTGCGCTGCCGCGATGGTAGCCCATCGGCGCGGACTCCGCAACCCGGTGGCGCCGGGAATCTCGCGTCAGGGACTTGGAGATCCCCGCGCGGCCTCGGGTTCGGCCCCGGGGATCACCTTGGGTCCGCGGCCCGCGACTCAGCGCGCTCGAGCGCGTCCCGGGCCGCCTGGGCGCGGCGGGGTTCCTCCCCCCCGGCGTACTCCCGAACGAGGGCGAGGGCGGCCTTCGTCCCCATGCCCACGACGAGGGAGAACCATCCGGAGAGGCGCCTCCAGTGGGTCTCCCCGTCGATCCGGGCGCGGAGGAGGGGAAGTGCCCCGTCGTCCGAAAGCCGAGAGAGGAGGATCGCCGCGTGGGAGCCCTCGGCCCCACCGTCC